>NZ_ATHV01000026.1 GCF_000422205.1 Desulfovibrio sp. X2 | reverse complement strand
CGCTTCGTTTTCGGGCAAGGCTATTTGCCGTTCATGCGGCGTTCCCAGTCGTATTCGCGGCTGGTGACGGCGTCCTCGATGCGGCGGATGCGGCGGTCGAGGGAGTCCATCTTGCGGCGCAGGCGGTCTCCGGCCGAGCGGGGGGAGGCGACGTAGGACTCGTAGAAGTCGCGCGCGTCCGGGGACTCGGGCTCGAGGATGGGCTCGGGCTTCAGCAGCAGGGCGGCGAGCAGGTAGAGCCCGACGCCGGGCCAGATGCCCGTGGCCAGTGTGAGTATCACGAAGAGGACGCGCACGGCGAGCACGGGCAGCCCGGCATACTGGGCCAGGCCCTTCAGCACGCCGAGCAGGCGTCCCGAGCGCGAGCGGTAGGGTCCTGTGCGGTCAGCGGTCATTTCTGCGCTCCCGTTCCATGAGCAGGGTTTCCAGGGACTCCACGCGGCGCTCCATGCGCTCCAGGGTCCGGTGCATCTCCTGGGCGTCGCGGGTCTCCTCGTCGCGGGTGGATCGCCCCTTGCGGCCGCGGCGCAGCCAGAGCAGGCCGAAGATGAAGCCGAAGATGATGAGCAGCCGAAGCGTCTGGAAGAGTTCGGGTATCATGGCGTTGAAGTGGTGCATGGGCTCTCCGGTGGCCGTCGGTTGTCGTGCAACGTTTCTGCGGCAAGCATATCCCAGGCGCTCGCGTCCGGCAAAGGGCTAATCGAGTTCCTTCTTCAGGGCGGCCAGCTCGGCCTCCACGTCCTCGTCGCGCTCGAGCTCGCGGAAGGCGGACTCCAGGCCGGGGCGGCGGCGGTCCGGGTCCTCGACCTCGGCCGCGGCCTCCATGCGCTCTATCTTGCGCTCCAGGGTCTCGAAGCGGCGCACGGCGTCGCTCGAATCGGCCTCGCGCAGGCGGCGGCGGCAGCGGGTGCGCTGCTCGGCGCGGTGGTGGCGGGCCACCAGGCTCTTCTGCTTCTCGCGGGCCTGGGCCAGCTTGTCCTCGAGGCGGCCTATGTCGTCCTGGGCCTGGGCCACGAGGGTGTCGGCCTGGGCCAGCTCGTCCTCGAGCGAGGCCGCGCGGGCGGCCAGGCGCTTCTTCTCGGCCAGGGCCTCGCGGGCCAGCTCGTCGCGCCCCTTGGCCACGGCCAGGCGGGCGCGCTCGGACCAGGCGTCCACGCGGCCGGAGAGCGAATCCAGGTTGCGGGCGGTGGTGGCGCGCTCGGCCATGGCCGCGGCGCAGGCGGCCTTGAGCTCCACCAGGGTGTCTTCCATCTCGCGGATCATGAGCCGGATCATCTTGTCCGGGTCTTCCGCGTGGTCGAGCATGGCGTTCAGGTTGGCGCTGACGATGTCCTTGAAGCGGGAGAAGATGCCCATGACGTCCTCCGTGCCCTCGCGGGCTTAGGTCTGGTGCGCCGCGGTCCGGGGGCGGCCGGGCCGGGCGATGCGTTCTGCGCTGGGAAAAGCATGGTCCGTGCCAGACGAGGCAGGCGACATAAGAGGCCGGAATTGATGGGGATATCATGCGGCAGGCGTGCGCAGCGCGTGGTTTTTTCACCCGAAGATTGGCTTTTTCAGCCGAAATGTGGTTGATTCGACGCACAATCGGCGAACGAAGGAGACGGCATGGCCGGGAACGGTGGGCAGGCGCAGTACAACGGGCAGTATGCCGCGAGATATCCCGCGGCCTCCGTGGAGGTGGTGGGCGAGAGCGAGGCCTTCCTGGCCTTTCAGGAGGCGCTGGCGCGCGCGGCGGCCGTGGACCGGCCCGTGCTGCTGGCGGGCGAGCGCGGCACGGGCAAGGAGCTGGCCGCGGCCAGGCTGCACTTCCTCTCGCCGCGCTGGGGCGGGCCCCTGCAGGCGGTGAACTGCGCGGCGCTCGCGCCCACGCTGCTCGAGGACGAGCTCTTCGGCCACGAGGCCGGGGCCTTCACGGGCGCGGCCGGGCGCCGGGCCGGGCGCTTCGAGGCCGCGGAGGGCGGCACGCTCTTTCTGGACGAGATCGGCGCGCTCTCCCTGGCCGCGCAGGAGAAGATGCTGCGCGTGGTGGAGTACGGCGTCTTCGAGCGGCTGGGCGGCACGGCCGCCGTGCGCGTGGACGTGCGCCTGGTGGGCGCGAGCAACGCGGACCTGCCGCTTCTCGCCGAGCAGGGCCGCTTCAAGCGCGACCTGCTGGACCGCCTCTCCTTCCTGGTGCTGACCCTGCCGCCGCTGCGCGCCCGCGACGGCGACGCCCTGCTCCTGGCCGTCCATTTCGCGCGGCGCTTCGCCCTGGAGACGGGGCGCGACGAGCCGCGCTTCTCGCCCTCGGCGGAGGCGCGGCTCGCCGCCCATTCCTGGCCGGGCAACGTGCGCGAGCTGAAGAGCTGCGTGGAGCGCTCGGTCTTCGCCGCCTCGGGCGACGTGGTGGAGGAGATCGTCCTCGACCCCTTCGCCTCGCCCTGGCGCGAGGCCGCCAGGCGCATGGCCGCGCGCGAGGCGGGCGCCGCGGCCGGGGGAGTGGAGGGGAGCGGAGCGGCCGCCCCGCATGTCCCGGCCTCTCCGATTTTTCCAGGCTCCCCGGGCGCCCTCCCTTCTCTCGATCTGGCGACCCCGCTGCCCGAGCAGGTGGACAGGCTCAAGGTGGCGCTGTGCCGCGCGGCCCTGGCCCGCGCCCGGCACAACCGCCGCGCCGCGGCCGGGCTGCTCGGCCTCAGCTACGACCAGCTGCGCGCGCTCCTGCGCAGGTACGGCGACCGGATACTGGAGGAGCCCCGGGGCGATGGGGCGGGAACGGAAAACCGGGAACCGGGGAAGACGGGATCGGAGGAAGGGCAGGGCGGGGACGAGCCCTGAGGAGGCCCGGCGATGCGGGCTGGATGCATGCCTGCGGACTGCGTACGGATAGGGCGCGGACGGCCTTGCCGTCCGCTGTTCCCGTCTCGTCGGCCGCGGCTCAGCCGATCAGGCTTCGCCGGTCCAGATGTAGCCCGTGGCGCGCTCCGGCACGAAGGCCTCGGTGGCGGGCTGGATGATCACGTGGCCCGCCGGGGAGACGGAGACCTCGCCCGCCGGAGCGGGATCGAAGTGCCCTGCCGGGGGGACGGAGGTGACCGCGCCCGCCGGGGACGCGGTGGTCATGCCTGGGGGGCCGACGGGCGTGGCGCCCGCGCCGGTGGTGAGGATGGCCATGGCTGTCGCTCCTTTGATCCGAATCTACGCCCTTGCGCGGCGGGGTCAAGCGCGCGTCCCGCCGCGTGTGCCGTCCTGGAGCCTCGCTACCGCCGCGCCAGGGCGGGCGGCGGGGTCTTTTCGATGATCCGGGTGACGCCGAGCAGCCCCAGGCCGTCGCGCACGGTCAGCACGCGGCGCCCGTCTGCCTCGGCCTCGCGCATCTCGCGGCGCGGGCGGGAGTAGGCGGGGAAGATGGCCGCCAGGGCCAGAAGGCCCGCCACGATCCATGCCCAGCGCTCCCCGCCCGAGGAGATCGCGATGCAGGGCACGCTCAGCAGGAGCACCCCGTAGAGCAGCCCCACGAACTTGTACTCGAAGCGCACCGTGTGCCGGGTCTCGAAGCGGCGCCAGAAGAGCGCGTCCGTGAAGATGCCGTTCTCCACCTCGCGGTCGGGCGGGGTGAAGTCCTGGCGCAGCACGGCGTAGCAGAGAAAGATGGAGGAGAGGAACTGCAGCGTCTTGCCCGGGTCGGCCAAGAGCTTCTTGCCCGCCACGAAGAGCAGGGCGTTCAGCGCGCTGAGCAGCAGGGCCGGGGCCACGCCGATGGGGCGGCGCAGCAGCGCGAGGCGCAGCAGCAGGGGCAGGCCGCAGGCCAGGCACCAGCCGAGCACGAAGGTCAGGATGGAGACCACGAGCAGCCCGGGCAGGCTGACCCCCATGCCGCGCAGGGAGGCGATCCCCCTGGGCGCGACGACGAGCGCCGTGCTCCAGGCGAGCAGGAAATCGAGCAGCATCAGGCCCGCGACGGTCGCGAGCATCCGCTTGGGCGAACGCCAGATATGCATCTTCACTCCGTTGCCCGCGCCTCTTTCCCCGCGCGGATGGTGCCTGCATAGGCGCCGTGGCCGTCCGCGTCAATGCCGCGCCGGGAAATCCGCGGCCCGTGGGCCGAAGCCGGACCCCGGCTACTCGGAGCCCCTGACCACGCCCCTGTCGGGCGCGGCCGCCCCTTCCGCCCGCCCGGAACCTGCCGCGTCCCCCGTCTTCTCGTCCATGTTCGGCACCAGGGGCTCCCCGGCCGCGATCTTGGCGTCTATCTCCGCGGCGGTGCGCTCGACCAGCTCGTAGCGTTCCGCGTTGGACGGATGGTCCGTGTCGCGGGAGATGGTGCCCATGTTGCGCAGGGACATGCGGCGCCAGAAATCCGCCGCGTGGTCCACGGGGTAGCCCGCCCGGGCGGTGAAATAGAGCCCCGCGTAGTCGGCCTCGCGCTCGAAGTCCGTGGAAAAGGCATTTCCGGCGGCTGCGCTGAAGGCCCCGTGCGTCTGCCCGCCCGCCAGCGCGGAGAGGACGTCGAGGATCCCGCCGACGGCCGAGTTCTCCTTCTGGGCCTCGAGATGACCGTAGGCGCTGTGCGCCATCTCGTGGCCGAGGACCACGGCCAGATACTCGTCCGTGTCCGCCAGGCGCATCATGCCCTGGCTGACCGTGATGGACGGGCCGGTGGAGTAGGCGTTCGGGGCCTCGCCCAGCTCGAGCCGGAAGAAATAGCCGCAGACCACCTCGGGCTCGATCTCCGCCGTGACGGGCAGCGCCCCGCGCTGCAGCTGGAAGCGCAGCGTCCTGCGGCGCTCGCGCAGGGCCTGTGTGGCGGCGGTGAACAGGGCCTCCTGCAGGTCGGCGTCGTCCTCGCCCGCGCTCTCCTTGTCCACGGAGACGATGCGGTCGCCCACGCGGACCCCGGCGCGGTCCGCCGGGCCGCCGGGCAGCAGGCCCACGACCACGGGCCGGTCGCCGGGCTTCATGACCTCGTCGAAGGCCTCGCGCAGATCCTCGGGGAAGCTCGGCGTGCTCTCCACGACCATGCCGAAGCCCGGCGCCTTTGCCGGGCACAGGGGCTCGCCCGCGCGGGCCACGGTGTAGCCCACGTTGTGCAGCCGGGTGTTCATGGACAGGATCTCCTTCACGTAGAGCCGCCGCTGGATGGCGGCCTCCCTGTCCTTGTCCTGGCCGGAGACCCGAGGCCCCCGCGTGTGCGGCGTGGCGCAGCCCGCGAGCAGGGCCGCCGCCAGCCCGGCGGCCAGCGCCAGGCGGACGAGCCTCGATGTTCCCCGGACGATCCGATGCGCGGCGGTCGGCCGTTCCATGCGTTCCCCTCCCTGTTTCGCCACAGGACGTAGCTGAAAGCACGGAACGGATCAAGGAGCGCATACGGGTTTTTCTCTTGGAACGGCGGCCGGGCCGGGCATGCGCCGGACGCGCGTTTCCGGCGGGCGCGCGTCCGGCGCGGAGGACGGGAACGCGGAGGACGGGAAACGGGAAGGGCCGGGCGGCCGGGCCCAGGGAGGACCTGCCGCCCGGCCCCGGGGGCCGGGCGTTCGCGGGACGGGTCTAAGCCTGTCCGTGGTACATCTTGGCCTCGGTCTTGGCCGGATTCTTTTCCAGATGCCGATAGCGCTTGCACGCCGTCTCGGCGAAGTCCTGCATGATGCGCGAAAGGTCCGATTCGCTCCAGGCGTCCTTGAAATCGGAGCGCATGGCAAACCCGGGGGAGAACTCGTAGCCCTCGGCCAGATGCGGCGCGAGGCTCACGTCCTCGTAGCGCGTCGTCCCCATCACGCCCAGGGCGGAGTCGAGCAGCTCCCGGGCCGTGTAGACGAAGAACTTCTTCACGTCCTCCACGGATTCCGCCTGGTCGAGCCGTTCGCGGAACAGGGGCCTCAGCTGATTCTCGATCTTGGTGAAGGAAACCTGCTTGGTCATGGTGCCCTCCTTGCTGCACACGCGCCCGGAACGTGATACGAGTGGACAGGGTCTCCCGAGCGTACGGCCAGGATACATGTTTCACGCAGCAGGGCAAGGGGATGCGGGATTTTCCGCGGTGCGTCCGGCCGGGCCGGGGCAGAACGGGCGGAAGAGGGCCGGGGCGCGCCCCGACGCCGAGCCGACGCATGCCCGACGCGGCAGCGCCACCTGCCCGCGATAGGCTTCACACTGCGCGCAACCGCGCCTGCCGCGCTCGTTGACAGCCTTGGTGCACAGGCATAGTGCTCACAGATACTGTACGGAATCTGTACACGAAACGGAGCATTTCATGCGGGTATTCAAGGACGAAGCGGCGACGAAGCGGGTGATTTTCAACGTGCGTCTGGACCTGGCAGAGCGCCTGGAGAAGGCCAAGGAAGAGGCCAGGCTGCTGGGCAGGAAGCTGGATTTCGAGGCCACCATCGACAAGGCGCTCGAAAAGTTCCTGAAGAAGGCGGAGCGCCGCATCGAGGAACTCAAGTGCGGGCTCGGGGACGATGCCCGGGCCCCGGGCCGCGCCTTGCCGCCCGAGGACGAAACGGACGGCGAGGGCGGAACGGTCCTGGATTGAGAACGGGTACGTGAACAGACAACGCGAGGGAAAGAAGATGTCCAAGTCCAAGGTGTTCGAGATCGAGGAAGAGGCCCTGGCCTACAACGCGGGCGTCCTGGTCGAGCGCGTGGCCCAGGGGCTGTGCCGGGGCAGGATCGAGATGGAAGGCGACGCCGGTCAGGTCGCCCTCGAGGTGCCCAAGGAGGTCAAGATCTCCTGCTCCGCCAAGAAGAAGGAGAAGGACGGCGGCGCCAAGTGCAAAGTGGAGATCGAGATCAGCTGGTACATCGCCGACCAGGAGCCCTGCGGGGACTGCGGCTGCGGCTGCGACGACTGATTTCGCGCGCCGCGCGGCCCGGGCTCGAAGGTGCTGGGCCGTGCGGCGGCCGTTCGTCCCCGCCGCGGGGCGTTGACAGCCTGTTCCAGCCCCTGTAGAGGGATAATTGAGTACAAGTAGTGTACGTTTTCCGTTCATAAACTGTACGCGCTCTTGCTGCGTCCGCGTTCCAGGCGGCAGCGGTGCGCGAGGAGGTTCGGGTCATGGAAAAGAACGACATCCGCATCGAGGGGTTCCTCTCGACGGCCGACGCGGCCTCGACCCTGGGGAGCTTCGCCCAGGGGCTGCGCTGCGGTCGCCTGCGCGTCAGCCAGGGCGGCAACGCGGCCGACATCGTGACCACCGGCCCCCTCAAGGCGTCGCTCAAGGCGGCGTCCAAGAAGGACAAGACCAAGCTGTCCCTCAAGCTGTCCTGGAAGGACCAGGCGGCGCCCGTGTGCGAGGGCTTCGCGGGCGAGGTCCCGCCGGCCGCGGAGGACGGGAAGAAGGGCAAGCCCTTCCCGCTCCTGGCCGTGCGGCCCTGCGGCCCGTGCGATGCCGCGGAGGCGGCCGCCGAGACGCCCCTGTCCGGGGGCGAGGTTCCCGAGACGCTTTCCAAGATCAAGGCCAAGGGCGTGCTCGATCCCTGCTCCCTGGCGGAGCTGCTGGACGTGCTCGCCGCGGGCGTGGCCTGCGGCAGCCTGGACATGGCGGACGAGGAGGGCGTCCTCCCCCTGCGCCTGGGCGAGGCCCTGGGGCTGACGCTGAAGGTCAAGGACAAGGGCGGGAGCCAGTCCCTGTCCCTCAAGCTGGCCTGGGACCCCGAGATGCAGGGCGTGCCCGCGGGGCTCGAGCCCTTCCTCTCCTTCGAGGCCGCGCCCGGACCCGGCAGCCTGCTTGCGCCCGTGCCGGAGGCGGGCCTGCCCGCACAGCGGCCCGAGGCAGCGCCCCCGGCCATGCCCGCCGTGCCGCCGAGCGTGCCCGAGGCACGGTCCGCCGCGCCGAAGATCGCGACTCCGGTGCCGCACTCGAGCCCGGCCGACTCCCCGTCCGCCGCGTCCGCGCAAGCGAAGCCCGCCGCGCCGAAGATCGTCACCCCCGTGCCGCGGTCCGGCCCGGCCGACCCTGCCGGGAGCGCCCCCCGGGCCGAGGCCGCGCCCGCGCGCGAGCCCGCGCCCGACGTGCTGGCCGCCGCGCCCAAGTCCGCCCAGGCCCCCGCGCCCACGGCCGCCTCCAAAACCGCCTCCAAAACTGCGGCCAAGACGTCGGCCAAGCCCAAGGCACCGGCCCGGAAGGCCGCCGCGCCCAAGACCAAGGCCGGGGCCAAGGCCGCGCCCAAGTCGTCCAGGAAGGGCTGATCCGGCCGCCTGCCGCGCCGCGCTTCACGCAGGCCGCCGTCCCCGCCGGGACGGCGGCCTGCCTGCTTTTCGCGCCGCGCGCCCGCACCCGGCATTCCCGAGTTCTCAAAAGGGCTGTTTTCCCGTATAGAGTCCGGGGCGCGGCCCGGCCGCGCAGGATTTCCACCCGCACACGACCCGAACCGTCCCCGAAGCGCCCCTAGCCGGGCGGCCGGGGCGCCTGAAGGAAGCACATGGCCAGGCACATCTTCGTCGTCGGAGGAGCAGGCTACATCGGCAGCCACACCTGCAAGGCCCTGGCCGCGCAGGGCTACGTGCCCGTGACCCTGGACAACCTGGTCTACGGCCACGAGTGGGCCGTGAAATGGGGGCCTTTTACGCGCGTGGACATCCTCGACCGGCCCGGCCTCGACGAATGCTTCGCCAGGTACAGGCCCGAGGCGGTCATGCACTTCGCCGCCTTCACCTACGTGGGCGAGTCCGTGCGCGACCCGGGCAAGTACTACCAGAACAACGTGGCCGGGACCGTGAACCTGCTGGAAGCCATGCGCGCCGCGGGCTGCTCCCGCTTCATCTTCTCCAGCTCCTGCGCGGTCTACGGCATCCCCACCCGCCTGCCCCTCACCGAGGACCACGGCTTCGCGCCCATCAACCCCTACGGCACGAGCAAGCTCATGGTGGAGCAGATGCTGCGCGACTACGCCAAGGCCTACGGCCAAAGCTCCATGTCGCTGCGCTACTTCAACGCCGCGGGCGCCGACCCGGACGGGGAGTCGGGCGAGTGCCACGACCCGGAGACCCATCTCATCCCCCTGGCCCTGCGCGCCGCCCTGGACCCGGACAGCCCGCTCACCGTCTTCGGCTCGGACTACGACACCCCGGACGGCACCTGCATCCGCGACTACGTGCACGTCGCGGACCTCGCCCAGGCGCACGTCCTGGCCCTGGACCTGCTGCGCGAGCCGGGCCTTGCCCGCGCCCTGAACCTGGGCAACGGCACCGGCTACTCCGTGCGCCAGGTCATCGACACCGTCTCGGAGGTCTCCGGCCTGCCCGTGGCCTGGAAGGCGGGCGAGCGGCGCGAGGGCGACCCCTCCCGCCTCGTGGCCGACTCGTCGCGCGCCCGCGCCGAGCTCGGCTGGCAGCCCCGCCACGAACGCCTCGGCGAGATCGTGGAGCACGCCTGGCGCTGGGCCCAGGGCCGCCCGGAGTGCAGGTAGCGGCAGGCCGCCGCCCTCCCGCGCCCCCGACCCCTTCCCCGACGTCCGCCGCGTGTTGCGCGCCGGACGGAAATTCCGTACCTCCGTGGAACACCGCGCGCCGTGGGCCCGCACGGGCCGTCGAAGGGGGAACGCATGCTGCACAGCGCCTTGGGGCTTCTCGCCCTGTGCCTTCTCTGCTGGCTGATCTCGGAGAACCGCCGCGCCGTCTGCCTGCGCTTCGTGGCCGTGGGGCTCGTGCTCCAGGTCGCCGTGGCCCTGGCCCTGACGCGCATTCCGGTGCTGAAGGACGTGTTCCTGAGGCTGAACGACCTCGTGGGCGCGCTGGAAAAGGCCACCATGGCGGGCACCGCCTTCGTCTTCGGCTACCTCGGCGGCGGCGCGCTGCCCTTCCACGAGCCCTATCCCGGCTCGAGCTTCATCCTGGCCTTCAGGGCGCTGCCCCTGGTCCTGGTCGTCAGCGCCCTCTCGTCCCTGCTCTTCTACTGGCGCGTGATCCCGGTGGTGGTGGGCTTCTTCGCCTGGGCGCTCCGCCGCACGCTGGGCGTGGGCGGCGCGGTGGGCGTGGCCGTGGCGGCCAACGTCTTCGTGGGCATGGTGGAGGGGCCGCTGCTCATCAAGGAGTACCTGGAGCGCATGACCCGCTCCGAGCTCTTCACGGTGATGACCGCGGGCATGGCCACCATCGCGGGCACGGTCATGTTCCTCTACGCCTCGTTCCTGAAGGACGTGATCCCCGACTCCCTGGGCCAGATCCTCATCGCCTCGATCATCAGCGCGCCCGCGGCCATCGTGGTCAGCCGGATCATGATCCCGGAGACCGAGGAGCCCACCGGGGGCGGCCTGCCCAAGACCCAGGGCGCGGGCGGCTCCATGGACGCCGTCACGCGGGGCACGGCCGAGGGGCTCACCCTCCTGCTGAACATCGCGGCCATGCTCATCGTGCTCGTGGCCCTGGTCAGCCTGGCCAACCAGATGCTGGGCTGGCTGCCCTCCGTGGCGGGCGCGCCGCTCACCATGCAGCGCATGCTGGGCTGGGTCATGGCCCCGCTGGTCTGGCTCATCGGCGTCCCCTGGAGCGAGGCGCACGCCGCGGGCGCCCTCATGGGCACCAAGATCGTGCTCAACGAGTTCATCGCCTACCTCGACCTCGCCAAGCTGCCGCCGGACGTCCTCTCCGAGCGCAGCCGCATCATCATGACCTACGCCATGTGCGGCTTCGCCAACTTCGGCAGCCTCGGCATCATGATCGGCGGCCTGGGCGCCATGGCCCCGAAGCGCCGGAGCGAGATCGTCTCCCTGGGCATGCGCACCATCGTCTCGGGCACCCTGGCCACGCTCATGACGGGCGCGGTGATCGGGATGCTGCTCTAGTGTGACGTCCGCAA
>NZ_ATHV01000025.1 GCF_000422205.1 Desulfovibrio sp. X2 | reverse complement strand
GAAATTAGCTCCCGGTCTAGGACATCCTGCTGAACCGCTCTTCCGATCTTCCTTCTCCCCCTTCCCCGGTTCTCTTCATCGTATCGCGCTCAATGCCCGGCTATGCCGTACTTCTTCAGCTTGTACTGCAGGTTGCTCTTGGACAGGCCGAGCATGTCCGCGGCCTTGGTCTGCACGAAGTCGGACTTGACCAGGGCGCGGCGGATGAGGGCGGCCTCGATCTTTTCGAGCGTCTGGGTGATGTCCAGGCGTTCGGGCAGCATGTCCACGGCGCTCTTGTACTGCGCCTCCTCGTCCTTGATCTCGGGCGGCAGGTCCTCCACGCCGATGATGTCCTTGTCCGCCAGGACCACGCAGCGTTCCATGATGTTTTCGAGCTGGCGCACATTGCCGGGCCATTCGTAGGCGGTCAGGTATTCCAGGGCGTCCGGGGAGAATCCCTTGAAGTGCTTCTTGTTCTCCTTGGCGAAGGTGTCCAGGAAGTGGGCGGCCAGGACGGGGATGTCCTCGCGCCGTTCGCGCAGGGCCGGGACCTCGATGTGCACGACGTTCAGGCGGTAGAAGAGGTCCTCGCGGAAGTCTCCGGTGGCCACGGCCTTCTGCAGGTCCTTGTTGGTGGCGGCCACGATGCGGATGTCCACCTCCACGGGCTTCACGCCGCCCACGCGCTCGAAGGTGCGCTCCTGGAGCACGCGCAGGAGCTTGACCTGCAGGTCGTGGGAGAGCTCGCCGATCTCGTCCAGGAAGAGGGTGCCGCCGTGGGCCAGCTCGAAGCGGCCGCGCTTCTGGGCCACGGCGCCGGTGAAGGAGCCCTTTTCGTGGCCGAAGAGCTCGGATTCCAGCACGCCGGGGTTGAAGGCCATGCAGTTGATGGAGACGAAGGGCTCGTCCTTGCGCGGCGAGGAGTAGTGGATGGCGCGGGCGATGAGCTCCTTGCCGGTGCCGGACTCGCCGGTGATGAGCACGGTGGACTTGGAGGGCGCCGCGCGGTCGACCATCTCCAGGACCTTGGTGATGGCCCGGCCGTGGCCGATGATGTTGTGGACGCTGTAGCGGTCCTGCAGGCTTTCGCGCAGCAGGCGGTTCTGGCGCTGCGCGGCCGCGAACTGCACGGCCTTGGCCACGGAGAGCAGCAGCTCGTCGTTGGAGAAGGGCTTGGTGATGTAGTCGAAGGCCCCGACCTTCATGGCCTCCACCGCGGCCTCGATGCTGCCGAAGGCGGTCATGATCAGCACGGGGACGTGGGGGTACTTCCTGCGCACGTGCTCGAGGACCTCGCGGCCCGAGAGCTTGGGCATCTTCATGTCCGTGATGACCACGTCCACCTCGGACTCCTCGAGGAACTCGAGGGCGGTCTCGGGGTCGTTCAGGGTGGTCACGGCATAGCCCTTGTCCGAGAGCAGGGCGTCGAGGATGAGCAGGTAGTTCTGCTCGTCGTCGATGATCAGGATATGTTCGGCCATGGGGTCTTATTCCTTGGGGAAGGTGATGGTCACGCGCGCGCCGCCGCCTTCGTTGTTGCCGAGATCCATGACCCCGCCGTGTCCCTGGATGATGGTGTCCACGATGGCGAGGCCGAGGCCGGTGCCGTTCTCCTTGGTGGTGAAGAAGGGGTCCTTGACGTGGTCGAGGGTCTCGGCCGGGAAGCCGGGTCCGGTGTCGCTGACGACGAGCGTCAGCCCGGCCTCGTCAGCTCCCGCGGCGAGCCGTATGCTACCAGGGCCGGCCATGGCGTCAAGGGCGTTGGCCACGAGGTTGTAGATCGCGCGGTAGAGCAGGTCCGCGTCTCCCTTGATGTGCAGCCCCTCCGCGAACTGGCGCTCCAGGGCCACTTCCTGGTCGCGGCATTTCTGCTCCATGAACACGGCCACCTGGTTCAGGACCTTGCCGACGTCCACGTCATCCTGGCGGGGGTGCTTGGGCCGGGCGTAGTCGAGGAAGTCGTTGACCGTGCGCGAGAGGCGCTTGGACTCGTCGAAGATGGCCGTGAGCAGCTTGGCGTTGGCGCCCGCCGGGTTCTCGGCCTTGGCCTTCTGCAGCAGCAGCTCGGCCGTGGAGCGGATGATGCCCAGCGGGTTCCTGATCTCGTGGGCCACGCCCGCGACCATGCGGCCCATGCTGGCCAGCTTCTCGGTCTGGTGCAGCTCGCGCTCGAAGCGCTCCTTCTCGGCCGCGCGCTCGGCGGCCAGGCGGTCGGCGCGGCGCAGGATGACCAGGAGGATGAAGAAGAGGGTGAGCGCGGTGAAGGTGGTGGCGCCGACGATGATGCGCTCGAAGGTGATGACCCGTTCGTAGTCCTTGGAGATGTCCTGGGTGAACTCGAGCGCGCCGGTGATGGGCCCCCGCGGATCGTTGGGGTTCAGGCGGCGGTCGGCGCGCAGCGCGTACACGGTCTGCATCGTCACGTCCTCGGGCTCGGTCTTGAGCGCGAAGAAGGAGGCGAACTCCGAGCGCTTGGTGGCGATCAGGAAATGGTTGGTGCCCTTGTCCAGGGCCTGGTCCACGACCTGGTTGGCCTTCAGCTCCGCGTCCTTGCCCTCGTCGTTCATGGAATAGACCACGCGGCGCTCGAAGCCGTAGATGCGCAGGTCCAGGACGTGGAAGCCGTGCATGGTGGTGCGCACGATCTGGTCGAGGCGCTCGAGCTGGCGCGGGTCCTTCAGGTCCACCTTGCCGAAGGCCAGCACCGTGGGCAGGGTGAAGCGCTGGAATATCTGGTGGTTCAGGTTGTCGGCCAGGAGCAGGGCGTAGTCCTTCTGCTTCTCGAGCAGCGTGCGGCGCGCGTAGTCCGAGAGGAAGATGGACAGGACCAGGTTGCTGCCGAGCAGGAGCACGAAGAAGGTCATGGACAGGACCTTGGCTGTCTGGAAGGTCCCGTTGGACGAGGCGGTCTGCGTCATGAAGTCTCCCCCGGCGGCGTTTTCGGCCTGGAGTCGGTGCCGCGGCCGGGCAGGCGACGGCCCGGGGGCCGGGCGGGCACAGACTACACCGAGTGGCGGCCGCGCGCCACCCCCGGGCCGCGAACCGGCCCGGGGCCGGGGCGACACCCCGGAGGCGGCGCCGGGCGGACTTATTCCGAACGGGCCTGGTCCGGACGGTTCGGGGATGCGGGACGTTCTTCGGGACGTTCGGCGGGCATGGCCTCGGCCGGGAAGCGGATGTTCTCCGCGGCGCCGAGGTCGGGGAGGCAGGCGCGACGGACCGGGCGGCAGCCGCGCAGCAGGCCGAGCACGATGCAGGGCAGGTAGAGCACGGCCACGGCCCCCCAGCCGAGGCACAGGAGCACGTGCAGCGCCGCCCGCACCCAGGCGTGGCCCATGCGCAGGTCGACGAGCTGTCCCGCCAGAAGGCGGATGGTGTCCAGGGCGCCCAGCAGGGCGTTGATCAGGTCGTGCACGTCTGTTCTCCTCGGGCCTTCGCCCGTATCGATCAGAGCAAGGGGCGGGCCAACGCGCCGCTTTGCCGAATAAGTCAATGCCGACAACCTGATGCGATATCTTCCCGGCATAGCACGACAATCTATATGCAGGTCCGAAATCCACGTTCGATGGACAGGCGACAGGCAAGACGATGGGGAAGGGAGCGGGGTGGCCGGGCATGGCGATGGGGGATGGGACTTTTCGGAAAGCGCTCCGGGGACGGGGGTCCCCGGAGCGACTCCAGGGGCGAGGGGGAGACTTCGCCCTGGTGTCCGATGGTTGGGGCGGCGCGGCTGCGCCGCGGGGAGGGGGCAGTGGTCGGCCGGGCCGTGCGCTTTTGCCGTTCGTTCTGGCCGTGCGCGCGGGAGATCGGCAATGCCGCATAGGCGAGTCGGCGTGGTCCCCGTCTGGAGGCCCCGGCTCGCCGCCCCTCGTGCCACACGATGATGCATACCCCGTGCCTGAAATAAAACTCTTTTATTTCAAATTATTACGTTTTAGAGATATGGCGATGCCATCCATTGGCCGTGGTTTGGTCCATGATTCGTGGATGAAAAAGTGGCGGCGCGGCCCGCATTGCAAGCCCGGCCCCGGCCTGCCATACTCGGCCCTGATCAGGACCATCAGGACCATCGAGACCGGACACTGTGGGGCGGGACAGCGGAGGCGTCTTGGGCGACAAGGACAGGGCTCGGACCAGGACCGCCAAGGTCGGCAGGGTCAGGGGCATCTTCTCCAGCCTGGCGGACGGAGGCCCGGCGGACGGCGCGGGCGGCCGCCTCAGCGGCGAGGTCTACTGGAAGGCCGAGGAGCTGGACGACGGCAACGTCTGCCTGCAGCGCATGGGCGAGGACTGGGTGCCGCGAGGCCGCGTGGTGATCATGCCCAAGGAGCGGCTCTTCAACGACTTCAAGCTCGAGCCGGGCATCTGGTACGAGCTGGTCAACCTGCGCCTGGCCTCGGGCGACGCCCACCGCAGCCAGGGCCGCATGCACGAGGCCCAGATCGACTACGCCCGGGTCACGGCCGTGGACGAGGAGAACATCCGGGCCAACTTCGGCCTGGGGCTGGTCTACCTCTCCCTGGGCCAGCTGCAGAAGGCGGCCTACGTCTTCGAGACCCTCATCGACCTCGAGGGGACCTTCAGCCCGGAGCACAAGCACCTCTTCAACGAGTTCGGCATCGCCCTGCGCAAGCGGGGCCTGTCGGACAAGACCCTGCGCTACTACAACAAGGCCCTGGAGCTTGCCCCGGACGACGAGAACCTGCTCTTCAACCTGGCCCGCTGCCATTTCGAGCGCGGCGACGAGGCGGCCTTCTTCGACCACCTCGGCCGGGCCCTGGCCATCGCCCCGAAGCATCCCGAGTCCCTGCGCCTGCTGCGCCACGCCCAGAAATGCGGCCTGCGCCCGCCAGGGCGCTGAAAAAGCGCCGTCTGCCGCGTCGCTGCGAAAGAATCGGGCCCTCGCGTATGTGGGAATACGCGTCGGGCCCGATTCTTTCTTGCTCCTTGCATCCGGCACTTTTTGAGCGCCCTGGGGTGTTCGTCGTCAATTTTGATGGAGGCCGTTGGGCTTCCTTCGTCCTCCGGCCATCCACGCCCAGGCTGCCCGTATCCATCGCTCCAGGGTGCCGAACGCGAAAGAGGTCAAGGGGTAACCCCTCGCGAGGAGGGTCCAGGGAGGGCCAGGGCGCTGAAAAAGCGCCGTCTGCCGCGTCGCTGCGAAAAGCTCAGACCCTCGCGTATGTGGGAATACGCGTCGGGCCCGATTCTTTCTTGCTCCTTGCATCCGGCGCTTTTTGAGCGCCCTGGGGTGTTCGTCGTCAATTTTGATGGAGGCCGTTGGGCTTCCTTCGTCCTCCGGCCTTCCACGCCCAGGCTGCCCGTATCCATCGCTCCAGGGTGCCGAACGCGAAAGAGGTCAAGGGGTAACCCCTTGCGAGGAGGGTCCAGGGAGGGCGAGGAGCCCTCCCTGGTCAGGGTGCTGAAAAAGCGTCGTCTGCCGCGTCGCCGCGAAAAGCTCAGACCCTCGCGTATGTGGGAATACGCGTCGGGCCTGCGCTTTTCTTGCTCCTTGCATCCGGCGCTTTTTGAGCGCCCTGGGGGAGGGGGGGCGAGAACAGGGATAGTCGCCCAAAAAAGGCAGCCCCGCCGAAGCGGGGCTGCTTATGGATGGGCCCGGGGAGGTCGGCCGGGCTACTTGGTCTCGTGACAGCCCGCGCAGGCGCGGGGGCCGCCCTTGATCTTCGGGTCGGGGCCGTGGCCCGCGTGGCAGCCGATGCATTCCTTGTGGAAGGCGGCCTGCAGGCCCAGGCCACCGGCGGGCTTGTCGCCGCCGTGGCAGGAGTCGCAGGTGCCGGGCGTGGTGCCGTCCAGGAGCTCCGAGGGATCGAGCACGTTTGTGCCGTTCTCGTAGCGGTGGTGGCAGGCGGTGCAGTCCAGCCCCAGGCTCACGTGGGCGTCGTGGTTGAACTTCACCGGGCCGCGCTTGAGGCCGCCGGGGAAGTCGGCGGGGTTGCCGATGGTCACGGAGTCGGGCTGCGCGAAGCCGGGCAGCGCGAAGGCGCAGAGCAGGGCCGCTGCCAGGGCGGCGATGACGATGTGTGCGGCGCGCATTACTCGGCCTCCTCTCCGTCGGCGTCGACGGGTTGCAGATGGGGAGGTATCTCCATGATCTCGCAGAGGATCTCCTTGAAGGAGACGACCTTGATGCCGAGGTCGTACTCCTTGTTCAGGTCGTTGATCTGGTCCGTGCAGTTGTGGCACGGCACGAGCACGTACTTGGCGCCCGTGGCCCTGATCTGGTCGGCCTTGAACTTGCCCGCGACCATGCGCCGCTTCTTGTACTCCGCGCCCATGGGGATGAACCCGCCGCCGCCGCAGCAGCAGTGGCCGTACTCCGCGTGCGGGGTCATGGGCCGCACGTCGTCGGCGATCATCTGCAGGAGCTCGAGCCCCTTGCCCGCGAGGTCGCCGTTGCGCGAGAGGTTGCAGGGGTCCTGGTAGGTGATGGGCTCCTCGAACTTGTGGCGCAGCTTGATCTTGCCGGACTTCATGTACTCGTGGAACACGGCCACGGCGTGGGTCACGGGCACCGGGGGCCGGCCGTTGGGCTGGCCGGTCCAGTACGGGCCCTCGTACTTGGCCGCGCGGTACGCGTGGCCGCACTCGGTGACGCAGATCATCTGGGCGTTCAGCCGCTTGGCCGCGTCGTACACGCTCTGGGCGACCATGCCCGCGACCTTCAGGTTGCCCGAGAACATGGACAGGTTGGTGGCCTCCCAGCCGTGGCTGGGCATGGTCCAGGACTCGCCCGCCACCTGGAAGACCTGGGCGGCCATCTGGATGTCCTGCGGGTAGTACTTGGGCTCGCGCGCGTTGACGATGAACATCAGGCGGCAGTCCTCGCGGTCGATGGGGATCTCGAGGCCCTTGATGGAGTCCTCGCCCTCCTCGGCCATCCATTCGCAGGTCTCGACGAACTCCTCGTCCGTCATGTCCATCTGGTTGCCGGAGTCGATGTAGCTCTGGTCGATGGACATCAGGCGGTCGGGGCAGACGTCCTGGCTGCGCAGGCACTGCCGGGCCACGCTGATCATGGTCGCGATGTCGATGCCGAAGGGGCAGTACTGGGCGCAGCGGCGGCACATGGTGCAGCGGCCCCAGGCGATCTCCTTGGCCTCCTCCATGAACTCCCGGGTGACCTCGCCCTTCTTCTTCAAAAGCTCGCCGAGCGTCTGCCGCGCCTTGTACTGGGGCATGAACTCGGGCTTCTTGTCGTTGGTCAGGTAGAAGAAGCAGGATTCGGAGCACAGGCCGCAGGAGGTGCAGGCCTTGAGCCACAGGCGCAGGCGGGCCGAGTCGTTGCGGTCGAGGACCTCGCGGATCCTGGCCGCGTCCACGGGCTTGTGCGCCGTCACGTTTTCCGCCGCGCCGGCAGCGGCGGTATCAGCTGCGATGTCGGTCATGTCGTCTGTCCTCCTACCAGGTCTTGGTGCCGCGGCGGGCGAATTCGCTGCCTATGAAGGCGCGTCCGAAGAAGAAGAGGAAGGCATGGGCCAGGCGGGTGAACGGCAGGCAGATGAGCATGATGCCGCCGGTCAGGACGTGGACCATGAGCATGGTGTCCGGCGCGAGCAGCAGCTTGTGCGCGGCCAGGTAGCCGGTCAGGAAGGGCAGCACGGTGACGGCCCAGAGCAGCCAGTCCGCCGGGCCGGTGACGATGCGCACCTCGGGCTTCGTCAGGCGGCGGACGAGCAGGCCCGCGGCCGCGATCAGGAAGACGATGGTCAGGCCGTCGGTGACCGGATCGGACACGCTCGGCCAGCCCATGCCCCAGTTGTAGGCCAGGGTCACCACGTGGCCCAGGGCGAAGAGCGGGGCGAAGATCAGGCAGAAGTGGAAGGCGAAGGTCAGGAGCGTGGTCCCGGGATGCTCGCGCCAGCTGCGCGAGCCGTACGGGATCAGCCAGTTGACGATGGAGGAGAACATCCATCCCGGCCGCGCGTGGTCGAAGAAGATCTTGTCCGTGCGGCGCGAGCGCAGGACAAGGGAGCCGATCTGCCAGGCGCTGCCGAAAAGCAGCACGGCAAATGCGATCCACAGGAAGGGGCCGTTCACGAAGTCGTACATGTTGCCTCCTCAGTTCCGTACGTGGCCAGGGCAGGGACCGCGGGGGCCGGGCTGGCCGGGGTGGGGGGTGGTGGACCCGGGCCGTCCTCGTGGGACCGCCCGGAACGATGCGCGTGTGGAGACGCGGGAACTTCCCGCGCGCGCCAAGCGGCCGGCGCATGTGTGGGGCATGCGCCGGCCTGTGGCGTGGAGTGGCTCCTTCATATGGAGGGTGGAGCCGAAATGCGAAGCGGCGTGCACGGGAGCCTGCATCTGCGGTCTCAGCCGATCCTGCCGCTGTCGGGGGCCACGGTCATTCTCTTCATCCTTCGTCCGGGCTCTCGCCCCAGCCTTCGGCCGAGCAGCCCGGCATGAGCATCCGGTCCAGCCGTCCGGCGCGCAGGGCCTCGAGGATCTCGGGGATCCCG
The DNA here is from genome assembly GCF_000422205.1 of Desulfovibrio sp. X2. Taxonomy (NCBI): domain Bacteria; kingdom Pseudomonadati; phylum Thermodesulfobacteriota; class Desulfovibrionia; order Desulfovibrionales; family Desulfovibrionaceae; genus Desulfovibrio; species Desulfovibrio sp. X2. Next base: position 52,819 of record NZ_ATHV01000025.1, on the reverse strand, counting down.
CCCGCGAGCCAGGCGTGCACGGACACGCCGCAGCGCGAGAGCGCCGCGTGGTCCGCCCGGGTCAGGCCGCCGCAGACCAGGGCCGCCACGCCCTTGCCGCACAGCAGCCCGGCAAGGGTGCGCGACGTGCGCGCGGGCCCGGGCAGGACGCCGTGCGCCGCGGCTCCCTGCGGCGTCACCTCGAAGAGGCGGAGTTCCTCCGCCGTCTCCAGGAGCGTCGCCAGACGCCCTTCATGGCAGGCCAGGCAGACCAGCATGCGCTCCTTCCGTTTCTCGGTCGTGTATCGGAAGGCCTTGAGCAGGCTTTGTGCCACGCACGAAAGTCGCGTGAAAACAGGGTTTTGCCGTTTGCGGACGGGATTCGTGACCTGGGCAGGGCGATATTTTCGCCCGTGCGCCCGGGTGGGAGGCTAAAATATCGCCCGATCGCCGGGAAGGGAGGCTAGCCGCCGCGCAGCAGGCGGCGCAGGGTGTCCTTGGTGATGCCGAGCTCGCGGCAGGCGGCCATGCGGCGGCCGTTGTGGCGCGCCACGGCCTCGCGCGCGGCGCGGCGCTTGATCTCCTCCATGGAGGTCGGCGCCGCGGCGCCCGCGGCCTGGGGCTTCAGCCGCTCCGGCAGGTCCTCTATCTGGATGAAGCCGCGGCGGCAGAGGATGAAGGCGTATTCAAGGATGTTCTGCAGCTCGCGCACGTTGCCCTGGTAGTCGTGGCGCATGAGGATGTGCATGACGTCCTCGGACACGCCCGCGATCTCCTTGCCGCTGATCAGGCTCTGGCGGCGCACGAAATGGGCCACGAGCAGGGGGATGTCCTCGGGCCTGTCGCGCAGCGGCGGCAGCTCGAGCTCCACCACGTTCAGGCGGTAGTAGAGGTCGCGACGGAACGACCCGGCCGCGACCATGGAGGCGAGGTCCCGGTTGGTGGCCGCGACCACGCGCGCGTTCGCCTTCTCGGGCGCCAGCGCGCCCAAGGGCTCGAAGGTCTTCTCCTGGAGCACGCGCAGGATCTTCACCTGCAGCGCCTGGGGCAGGTCGCCCACCTCGTCCAGGAAGAGGGTGCCCCCGGCCGCGAGGTGGAAGCGGCCGGGCTTGTCGCGCCGCGCGTCCGTGAAGGCCCCGGCCTTGTAGCCGAAGAGCTCGGATTCGAGCAGGTTCTCGGGCAGGGCGCCGCAGTTCACGGCCACGAAGGGCCCGTCCTTGCGCTCGCTCAGGTTGTGCAGTGCGCGGGCGAAGAGCTCCTTGCCCGTGCCGGACTCGCCCAGCAGGAGCACGGGCGAGCCGCTGGCCGCGATCTGCGGCAGGATGTCGAGCATCGCCAGGAGCGGCTTGCTGCGCGTGTGGATGTCCTCGAGCGAGCGGAACTCCTCGAGCTCCTTGCGCATCAGGTGCAGCGCCGTGAGGTCGCGGAACGTCTCCACCCCGCCCACGGGCCTGCCGTCCTCCCCGCGCAGGGGCGCGGCGCTGACGCTGATGGGCACGCGGCGGCCGTCCGGCCGCACGATGAAGATGGACTTGTTGACCACGGGCTCGCCGCTCTGCAGGCAGGCGCGCATGGCGCAGGCGCCGTCGCAGATGCTCGAGTGGAAGACCTCGCGGCAGGTGCGGCCCACGGCCTCGTCCCGCGAGACGCCGGTGATGGCCTCGGCCGCGCGGTTGAACGAGGTGATGCGCCAGGCGAGGTCGACCGTGAAGACGCCGTCCGCGACGCTGTCGAGAATGCTCTGGCAGGGGATGCCTGCGGGGAAGGAGGGGCACTGTGACATGGCTGTCCCGTTTTTCCTCTGGTGCCCTGCCCCGGCCGCGCGGTCAACACGAGGAGGCGGACGGGCGAATTTTTCGCCCTGCGGCGGACTCCTTCTTCGCCCTTGGCCTCTCCCCCCGGCATCGTCAGATGAACAGGGTCACCGAGCTCTTGCCCGCCTCCTGGAGGAACTTGGCCACCCCGGCCAGGGTCACGTTCGGGTAGTCGCGCATCTCGTCCGGGGAGAGGCCCATGAGGTCCATGGACATCTCGCAGACGACGATCTCCACGCCGAAGTCCGCGGCCTGTTTGATGAGCTCGGGCAGCGGGAGGGCGCCCTTCTTCTTCATGACCGACTTGATCATGGCCGTGCCCACGCCCGCCATGTGCATGCGCGAGAGGTGCAGCTGGTCCGGCCCCTTGGGCAGCATGCGGTCGAACATCTTGGCCGTCACCTCGGCCTTGGCCACGTGCTTGTCCGGGTCGCGCATGACCGTGGTGCCCCAGAACGTCAGGAACATGACCACGCGGTCGTACATGGCCGCGGCGCCCACGGCGATGATGAAGGCCGCGAGCAGGCGGTCGAGGTCGCCGCTGAAGACGACCATGGAGAGCTGGTCGTCCGGCAGGCGCGCCTCGGCGGAACCGAGCCGGTCCTCCATCTGCCCGAGCTGCTGCTCGAGCCTGGCCACGCGCTGTTCGAGGGTTTCGGGAACGGTGCTTTCGGCAGTGGTTTCCATGCGTCTTCCTTGTCTGGTCCGTGTGCTTGGGGTTTCGTTGGTGTGCTGCTGACGCCGGGCCGCGCCCGGCCGTCCGTCGCAGGAACGGGCACAGCCGCGCGCAGGCAGGCAGGGGGCGCGGGGTGGAGCGCGCCCCCTGCCTGCCGCCGACGGGGTATCGGATGGAACAGGCTTCAATTCCTAGAAGACGAAGACCGCCTTGGCCTCCATGGCCGCCACGTTGAGCGCGGCCGCGGCCGTGGTGGTCACGCCGTCCAGGAGGTCGGCCTCCGCGATGTTGCGGTCCTTGATGCAGGGCATGCAGACCCTGATCTCGCCGCCCAGCTCCTGGAAATCCGCGATGAGCTTGGCCACGGGCGGGAAGCCGCCGCCCGGAGGCATGTGCGCGGCGAAGCCCTTCTGGGCCAGGTAGACGCCGTTGGTCTGCAGGACCACGACGGCCTTCACGTCCATGGCCAGGGCGGCGTTGCCCAGCACGAACGGCAGGCAGGCCTTTTCCGGGTCGTCGCTGGCGTGGGTGCCGATGTAGAGGATGGTTTCGGGGGTCTCGGCCATGGTCGTCTCCTTCTGGTGATGCTCGGGTGGCTTAGGGGTTGGTGGTGTTCCGGCGATGGAGGCGGTCGGCGACGAGGCTCGCGAAGTCCGTGACCTCGGCGCCGAGGCGTCTCAGGTTGCCAAGGCAGATGGGGCACATGGCCACGACGGGCGCGCCCGGGGCCGTGAGCTCGGCGAGCCTGCGGCCCCCGACCTCGCCCGAGAGCCTGGGCGAGAGGGATTCCGCCGGGCCGCCGCAGCAGTCGGTGTAGGTGCCCTCGTTGCGGATGCTCGAGCAGGCGACGCCGAGCCCCGCGAGCACGCGGCGCGGGGCGTCGGAGAGCTCGAGGTAGCGGCCGTAGAAGCAGGGGTCGTGCAGGGTGACGCGCTCCGGTCCCGTCCCCTCCTGCGCGGCCGGGAACAGCTCGGGCCGGATGTGCTCGAAGTAGGCCGTGACCTCGAAGTCCGCGTCCGCATGCTTCGGATAGAGCACCTTCAGGGCGTAGGCGGTGTGCGGGTCCACGCACACGATGCGCCCGATCCCGGCCCGGCGCAGCTTGGCGGTCACGGCGCGGGCGTGGCGCGCGAACTCCTTTTCGCTGCCCAGGTCGTAGAGCAGGATGCCCGAGTAGTCGTCGAGCTCCGGCCTGTAGGCCACACAGAGCCCCGAGGCAGTAAGGATCGTCACGATGTCGGACAGGGTCCTGCCCGCGCGTTCCCGCTCCGCCTGGGGCGTGAGCAGGTGCAGGCCCAGCCCCGAGAGCACGGGCGGCACGAAGCGGCCGAAGCGCACCATGCCCTCCTTCGCGGTGCCCTCGAAGCGTTCGAGCAGGCGCGTGGCCGTGGCGATGTAGGGGGCGTACTGGTACATGAGCCCGGTGAAGAGCAGGGCTTCGCCCTCTCGCGGGAGGCTTTCCCGCTTCCACCAGGTGTTGGCCAGGGAGCCCGGCACGCCGAAGGGGCTCATGGTCGCGCGCACGTTGTGCGCGAGCACGTCGACGATGGCGCTCGGATCGTACATCTCAGCTCCTCCCCGCGTCGGCCGCGGCAGTCGGCATCACTCCGGATTCGAGCAGGTAGCGCTTGAGCCCGTGGATGATCTCGCCGGGCTCGGCCCCCCTGGGGCAGGTGCGGGTGCACAGCCCGCAGTGCAGACAGCGCCAGAGGTCGCGGGCCTGCTCAAGAACGCGCTCGCGCGCCCCGATCTGGACGTAGCGGATCATGTTGCGCGGGAAGTGGCCCTCCATGAGCGGGCAGACCGCCGCGCAGGTGCCGCAGTTGAAGCACTTCGCCGCGTTTGCGACTCCGGCGGCCGTGAGCTCCTGATAAAAGTCGGGTCTGAGCGTGGTCATGCGGTCGCCTCCTCCTGCTCTTCCGCCTTTTCTCCGGCGGCCTCCGCCTTCTCCAGGGCGGCCGGGGCGCAGAGGCCGTAGGCGAAGTAGTCGCCCTGCTTTCCGGCCTCCACGACCTCGCCGTACTTCTTGAGCGCGGCCAGGTACCAGAGGACCGAGGCCGTCCCCATGCCCGTGGCCTCCGCCACCTCGGGCACGGTGGCCGGGCCCTTGCCCAGGGCCTTCTTCACGGCGCGCACCGCGGCGGCCTGTTCCCTGGCCTTGGCCGCTGCCGCCGCCACGTACTGCGCGCGTTCGGCGCGCAGCCTCTTCAGCAGGTTCGGGTCCGCCTTCATGCGCTCACCTCCTCGGGGTCGGGCAGGGATTCGGAAGCGGATTCGGGCGCGCCGAGAACCGTGTTCCCGAGGACCGTATCGTCGACGATGGCGTCGACCATGGCCTCGTACTGGGAGAGGGCCCAGCCGGAGACCTCGATGGCCTGCTTAGGGCAGACCGCGACGCAGGCGCCGCAGCCCATGCACAGCGCGGGCTCCACCTGGGCGCGGGAGACGGTGGTTCCGTCCTGCTCCACCTCCACCATGCGCAGGGCGTCTTCCTTGAGACAGGCGTCCACGCAGAAGCCGGGGCAGGCGCCGGTGCCCACGCAGCGGGCAAGGTCCACCGTGGCCACGAAGGGGTTCAGGCTGACCTCGCCCCGGTCGAGCAGGATGGCGGCCTTGGCCGCAGCGGCCGAGGCCGTGTTGCAGGCCTCGCCGGAGTCCATGGGCGCCTGGCAGGTGCCTGCGAGCAGCAGCCCTGCGGTGGGCAGCTCCACCGGGCGGAGCTTGGGGTGCACCTCGAGCAGGAAACGGTCCGCGCCCACGGGCAGCTTCATCATCTCCACGAGGTCGCCGACAGGCGCGGGCTCCATGCCCGTGGCCAGGACCACGAGGTCCACGGGGACCGCGAGCTCCTCGCCGAAGGTCAGGGTGTCCCTGACGCGCACGCGAAGCGGCGTGCCGCCGCCGTCGGCCTTCTCGACCACGGGCGGCTCCTCGGCCTCGAAGCGCATGAAGACCACGCCGCTCTGAGCGGCCTTGGTGTAGATGTCCTCCTGGCCGCGTCCGTAGGTGCGGATGTCGCGGAAGAGGTCGTAGACGCGGGTTTCGGGGAAGCGTTCGCGCACGGTCACAGCCGCGGTCAGCGCTGCGGTGCAGCAGACGCGCGAGCAGTACTCGTTCAGGGTCCCGTCCTCGCGCTCCTCGTGGATGCCGGGGATCTGGCGGCTGCCCACGCAGTGGATCAGGGCCAGGGAGCGCACCGGGCGGCCGTTCACCGCCAGTTCCTTGTCCCCTTCGCCTTGGCCGAGCAGGCGCGCGAACTCGGGCAGGGTCACCACCTCGGGCAGCTCGCCCGCGCCGTATTCGCCGCTCTGCGGCCGGTAGGAGGAAAAGCCCGTGGCCAGGAGCACGGATCCGGTCTCGAGCGCAAGCGTCTCTTCGGCCTCTGGCACGGCCTCGGCCGGCACGCCCGCAAAGGGCACGTAGCCGCCGGGCTCCGGCAGGCTTGAGGGCCCGATGTCCGGCAGAACGTCCGGGGGCGTGCGGCGCACGGAGAGGCTGAAGTTGCCCACGTAGCCGGAGAAGCCCGCGACCTCGGCGCAGGAGTGCACCGCGATCAGGGGGTTCGCGAGCACCGCGTCGGCCAGCTCGCGCACCAGCTCCTCGCCGCTTCGGCCCGTGGGCGAGACGCGGGAGAGGCGCGCGAGGCCGCCGCCGAGGAAGGGCGACTTCTCCACCAGGGCCACGGGGATGCCGCGCCCGGCCAGGTCCAGGGCCGCGCGCATGCCCGCCGCGCCGCCGCCGACCACGGTCACGTGGCGGCGGGCCGGGACGCGGATGGGTTCGAGCGGCCAGAGCCCCGCGGCCTTGGCCGCGGCCGCGGCCACGAGCAGCGTGGCCTTGTCCGTGGCCGCCTCGCCGTGGTGCACCCAGCTGACCTGCTCGCGGATGTTGGCGTGCTCGTAGAGATAGGGGTTGGCGCCCGCGCGCTCGATGGCGGCGCGGAAGGTCGTCTCGTGCAGGCTCGGGGCGCAGGAGGCCACGACCACGCGGTCCACCAGGCCGCTTTGCAGGTCCTCCATGATCATCTGCTGCCCGGGGTCCGAGCACATGAAGGTGTTCACCCGGGCCGCAGCCACGCCGGGCACGGCCGCCAGGCGCTCGCGCACCGCGTCCACGTCCACGTGGTCGGAGATGTTTCCGCCGCAGCGGCAGAGGTAGACGCCGACCCTGGCCGCGCCCTTGTGCTCCGAAGGCGTGTTGCCTGACGTGCTCATGACCGGGCCTCCCCGTTCGCGTTCGCGACCCTGGCCGCCTGCTCGGTCATGTGCGCCGCGGCCTGCATGGCCGCGGCCCCGGCCTCGGCGATGCTGTCCACGATGTCCTTGGGCCCGGCCGCCACCCCGGCCACGAAGACGCCCGGAATGTCCGTCAGGGTGGGCGAGGTGCTGGGCCGGATGGTGCGCACGAAGCCGTCCTCGGCCAGGGGCACGGCGCATTCGGCGCCGGGCTGCCAGCCGGGCACCATGCCCAGGGAGAGGACCACCATGTCGTGCTCGCGCACGGCCGTGCCGTCACCCGACTGGTCCTCGTAGCGCACGGCCACGCCGCCGTCCTCGCCCGGGGCCAGGCTCGCGGCCTTGGCCTTCACGAACTCGATGCCCATGGCCTTGGCGTTCTGGAAGAACTGCTCGTAGTTCTTTCCGAAGGCGCGGATGTCCATGTAGTAGACGGTCACGTCCGCCAGGGGCAGGGCGCCGGAGAGCAGCATGGCCTGCTTCACGGCGTACATGCAGCACACGCGCGAGCAGTAGGGGATGCCCTGGCTTTGATCTCGCGAGCCCGCGCACTGCACGTAGGCGATGGAGGCGGGCTCCTTGCCGTCCGAGGGCCTGAGCACGCGGTTGTACGGGCCGTGCGGGGCCAGCAGGCGCTCCATCTGCAGCGAGTCGACGACGTTCGGAATCGAGCCCCGGCCGTAGAGGTTCTTGTCGCCGATCCCGGTCAGCTCGAAGCCCGAGGCCACGATCGCGGTGCGCGCGGCAAGCTCGAACTCGCGCGGCTCCTCGTCGTAGCGGATGGCGTTCGTGGGGCAGACAGAGGCGCACTTGCCGCAGAGCATGCAGTTCGCGACGTCGAGCAGCGCCTTCTGGGGGATGGCGTTGGAAAAGGGGATGCGCACGGCCTTGCGCGCCGAGAAGCCGCCCTGCTCCGCGTCCTTCACGTAGACCGGGCAGGCGTACTCGCACTTGCGGCAGCCGATGCAGGCGTCCATGTCCACGTAGCGCGGGTTCTGCCGCACCCGGGCCGCGACGGGGAATGCGCCGCCGTTGCCGGAGGAGAGGCTTTGCAGGTCGCACAGTGTGAAGAGGGTGATACGCGGATGGTGGGCCGCGGCGGCCATCTTGGGCGTGGTGATGCAGCTCGCGCAGTCGAGCGTGGGGAAGACCTTGGAGAGGCGGATCATCTTGCCGCCGATGGAGGCGTCCTTCTCGACCACGGCCACGGAAAAGCCCTGGTCCGCGAGGTCCAGCGCGGCCTGAAGGCCCGCTATGCCCCCGCCCACCACCAGGGTGTCGAATTCGCGCGCGTTCGGAGCGCTCATGCCCGGCCTCCCGCAGTCTGCGCGTCCTGCGACGCGTCCGCGTCCAGCGGCTTCCCGAAGACCGGCGGGCCGAGCTCCTGGACCACGGCGTTCATCTGGTTGACCTCGTTCAGGAAGGCCCGGTTGCACACGGTGCAGATGGCCGTGAGCCGCAGCCGCCGGATGTCCAGCCCCTCTTCCTTCATCAGCGCGTAGACGCGGTCCAGCCGCCGGGCCATGGCCTTGTAGGCGCCCTCGTAGGGGCACTCCTCGCCGCAGGACATGACGATGATGCCCGCGATGCCCTTGCGGAAGCAGTCGAGGTAGAAGCGCTCCGGAAAGAGCACCGGCGCGCGCACGCGCAGGATGTAGGTGTTCGCCGGGTAGCTCGAATGGGCCTGGCCCACGGAGTCCGCGCCGGGATAGGCGCAGCTCTCCGTGGCCAGGATCAGGATCTTGCTCCCGGTCGGGACTGCCGGGCGGGTGGCGGTCGCCATGGCGGGCCTACTTCTTCCTGCGCACGTAGTGCTTGTCGTAGCCGTCGGCCGCGACGAGCCCGAGGTACTCGTGGCCCACCTTGGCGGCCCAGGCCGGGATGTCGGTGCGCGTGCCGGAGTCGTTGGAGTAGACCTCCAGCACCTCGCCCACCTTGACCTTGCCGATGCCCTTTTTGGCTTCGAGGAGCGGGCCGGGGCAGGCGCTGCCCCTGGCGTCGGCGACTGCCGCGGTGGCGATGGAGGCGAGATCGACGTCGGACATGGTGTTTCTCCTGTTTGTCGGGGTGTCGTTTCGTGGCTGCGCGGCCGGACGAGGGGAAGGCCCGGACAGGTCCCTGCGGACCCGGTCGCCGTCCGGCCGGAGGCATCCTGGGGATCAGGGAGATCAAGTTCGGTGCCAGCCGCGGCCGGTCCGAGGGAACGAAATCGTATTTAACTGAAATGGTTGGCGTAACGAGGCGCTGACGGTTGCCGTGAAGGCTTTTTTCAGGCCCGGCGGTTGGCAAGCAGGTGTTCAGGTGTTAACTGTCTGGACAGAATATCCGTTCACAAACTTTACACCTTGGCGGATGTGGACACCCGGTGTCCGGGCGGACACATGACGGCCGGACTTCAGGGCAGATTCGCGGACGAACCCATGGAAGTGCTGCACCCCGAGAAGTTTTCCCCAAGGGAATTCCCCATGGACGAGTACTGGAAGGTGATCATCGACACCATCCAGGACGGCGTCATGGTCGTGGCCCCGGACGGCCGCATCCGGTGGGTCAACGAGGCCTTCGAGCGCATCTCCGGCTACTCCCTGGCCGAGCTCTCCGGCCGCTCCTGCGCGGTGCTCGAGTGCTCGGCCTGCGTGGTGGCGCGCGAAAAGGGCAAGCAGGACGGGGACTGCCACTTCTGCGCCATGTTCCGCCGCGGCGAGCTTCGGGGCCAGCGCTGCGTGCTCAGGCGCAAGGACGGCCGGATGCTGCACGTGCTGAAGAACGCCTCGGTGCTGAAGGACGCGGCGGGCGGGGTGCGCGGCGCGGTGGAGACCGTGACCGACGTGAGCGAGCTGGTGGACAAGGAGACGCAGATCGAGACCATCCGCCGCGAGCTCGACTCCGAGGAGCGCTTCCACGGCCTCATCGGCCGCTCCGCCGCCATGCAGCGCGTCTTCGACCTGATCCTGGACGCCGCGCAGTCCGACGCGCCGGTCATCGTCTACGGCGAGTCCGGCACGGGCAAGGAGCTGGCCGCGCGCGCCGTGCACGAGGCCGGGCAGCGAAGCTCCGGCCCCTTCGTCAAGGTCAACTGCGCGGCGCTCAACGAGTCCCTGCTGGAGTCCGAGCTCTTCGGCCACGTGCGCGGGGCCTACACCGGCGCGCACCGCGACCGCGTGGGCCGCTTCGAGGCCGCGCACACGGGCGACATATTCCTCGACGAGATCGGCGACCTGCCGCTCTCCACCCAGGTGAAGCTCCTGCGCGTGCTCGAGGACAAGGTCATCGAGCGCGTGGGCGACCAGCGGCCCATCCCCGTGGACGCGCGCATCATCTCGGCCACCAACCGCGACCTGCCCGCGCTCATCGCCAAGGGCTCGTTCCGTGAGGACTTCTACTACCGCATCAACGTCATCCCCATCTGGATGCCGCCGCTCAGGGAGCGCGCCGAGGACATTCCGCTGCTCGCCACCTCCTTTTTCCAGCGTATCAGGCTTCGCAGCGGCAAGGCCATCGAGGGCGTCTCGCACCGCGCCATGGAGGCGCTCCTGGCCTACGACTGGCCGGGCAACGTGCGCGAGCTCAGGAGCGCCTTCGAGTACGCCTTCGTCTCCTGCCGGGGCGCGGTGATCGAGCCCGAGGACCTGCCCCCGGCCGTGGTGCGCCGCACGCCGCCGTGCCTTGTTCCGGCTCCCGGGCCGACGCCCGGGCCGACCCCCGGTCCGGAGGAGACGGGCGAGACGCAGCCCGCCGAGCAGGCCGAAGGCCTCGGCGACCTCGAGGCCATCAAGCGGCAGCGCCTCGTCCAGGCCCTGCGCCGCACCGGGGGCAACCGCTCGGCCGCGGCCAGGCTCCTCGGCATCTCGCGCACCAGCGTCTGGAGCCAGATGAAGCGCTTCGGCCTTGCCGAGGGCACCGCCCAGGGCACTGCCGTGGGCAAGACCGGCGAGGACTGAGCCGCTTCCCCGTCCGCCCCGCTCCCGACCTCCCCCGATCTCCCCCCGACCTCCCCCGACCCGCGGCCACCGTTTCGGCCCGATCGGCAGAAGCAGGCCATCTTTTTTCGCCTCCGCCTTGCCTGGGGCCGGAAATGCGCTATTTTATCATTTTCGGAAAAAACACCCGGAGAAGAAGCCCGGCAAGGAGGAATGCATGTCCATCGAGAGCGCCAAGGCCTACATGCAGCGCATGCGGGACGACGCGGCCTTCAAGGCGGCCGTGGAGGACAGGGCCGACCACGAGGCCCGCTGGGAGTACATCAGGTCCGAAGGCTACGACTTCACCTTCAGGGAGTTCGACGCGGCGCAGGTGGAGCTCATGGCCGCGCTGGGCACGGACGAGCCCGTCAAGGGCAAGGGCTGAGCGCCCGCCCGGATCTTTTCGAGGCTGCGAAAAAAGGCGGGGAGCGGAACCGGATGGTTCAGCTCCCCGCCTGCGTTTTCAGGGGGGCGTCGCGGCCCGGGCTAGTAGCGGTAGTGCTCGGTCTTGAAGGGGCCGTTCTCCGGCACGCCGAGGTACCTGGCCTGCTCGGCGGTGAGCCGGGTCAGCTTCGCGCCCAGGCGGTCGAGGTGCAGGCGCGCGACCTCCTCGTCCAGGTGCTTGGGCAGGACCATGACCGTGTTCTCGTGCTTCTTCGCGGCCAGCTCGATCTGGGCCAGGACCTGGTTGGTGAAGGAGTTGGACATCACGAAGCTCGGGTGGCCGGTGGCGCAGCCCAGGTTCACGAGGCGTCCCTCGGCCAGGACGATGATCGACTTGCCGGTCTTCTTGTTGACCCACTTGTCCACCTGGGGCTTCACGTTCACGCGCTCCCAGTCGGCCGAGCCCTCCAGGTAGTCCATGGCGATCTCGTTGTCGAAGTGGCCGATGTTGCAGATGATGGCCTCGTTCTTCATGCCCTCCATGTGCTCGCCGCGGATGACCTTGGCGTTGCCCGTGGCGGTGACGAAGATGTCGGCCTCGGCAAGGCCCTCCTCCGTCGTGGTCACCTGGTAGCCTTCCATGCAGGCCTGCAGGGCGCAGATGGGGTCGATCTCGGTGATCAGCACGCGCGCGCCGAAGCCGCGCAGGGACTGGGCGCAGCCCTTGCCCACGTCGCCGTAGCCGCAGACCACGGCCACCTTGCCCGCGATCATCACGTCCGTGGCGCGCTTGATGCCGTCCAGCAGCGACTCGCGGCAGCCGTAGAGGTTGTCGAACTTGGACTTGGTCACGGAGTCGTTGACGTTGATGGCCGGGAAGAGCAGCTCGCCCCTCTCCTGCATCTGGTAGAGGCGGTGCACGCCGGTGGTGGTCTCCTCGGAGACGCCGCGGATGCGCTCGGCGAAGCGGGTCCACTTGCCGTGGTCCGCCTTCAGGATCTCCTTCATGCGCCGGACCAGGCAGACCCAGTCCTGCGAGGTCTCGTCGGACTCGAGGGCCGAGGCGTCCTTCTCGGCCTTCACGCCCAGGTGGACCATGAGCGTGGCGTCGCCGCCGTCGTCGACGATCAGGTCCGGGCCGGAGCCGTCGGGCCAGGTCAGGGCCATCTCCGTGCACCACCAGTACTCGTCCAGGGTCTCGCCCTTCCAGGCGAAGACCGCGGCCGAGCCCGCGGCGGCGATGGCCGCGGCGGCGTGGTCCTGGGTGGAGAAGATGTTGCACGAGGCCCAGCGCACGTCCGCGCCGAGCGCGGTCAGGGTCTCGATGAGCATGGCCGTCTGGATGGTCATGTGCAGCGAGCCCATGACGCGAAGGCCCTTGAGCGGCTTCTCCTTGCCGTACTTCTCGCGCAGGGCCATGAGGCCCGGCATCTCGTTCTCGGAGAGCTCGAGCTCCTTGCGGCCCCAGTCGGCCAGGCCCAGGTCCTTGACCTTGTAAGGCAGGGAAAGATCGAGGGATTCGATGGTCATGTCATACCTCCATTGGGGGTGGTTTGCGTTGGTTGGGGTACCTTGCGGTCTCTTGCGGTGTCTTACGGGTTTTTCGGGGTCTTCCGGATGCGCACGAAGCGCAGGTCCAGGCCGCCGGGAAGGGGCTCCTCGCGGCTGTCCGCGACCGTGAGCCCGCCCGCGGCGCACCACGCGCCGAGCTCTTCCAGGGAGAAGCCGAGCCAGAGGTCGCCGTGGCGGGTGCGCATGGCCTCGCGCTCGTGCTTGGCGAAATCGACCAGCAGGAGGCATCCGCCCGGCGCGAGGACGCGGCCCGCCTCGGCCAGGCCCGCGGCGGGCTCGGCCAGATGGTGCAGGGCCATGCACAGCAGGGCGCAGTCCGCCTCCGCGTCGCGCAGCGGCAAATGCTCCAGCTCGCCCACGCGCAGGCTGGTCCACGAGGGATCCGCGCCGCCCCGGCCAGCGGCCTCGCGCAGCCGCTCGCGGGCGCGGGCCAGCATGGCGGGCGAATGGTCCACGCCGATGACCGTCGCCGCCTTCTCGTGCAGCACGGGCAGCATGAGCCCGGTGCCGCAGCCGAGGTCCGCGGCCGTGCCGCAGTCGGGCATGAGCTCGCGGATGCGGGCCGTGAGGTCGTAACCGCCGAGGACCTCGGCCAGCAGCTCCGGCCAGTCCGGGGCGTGGGCGTCGAAGAAGCGGCGGGCCGCGTCGCGCCGGGCCTCGAGCACGCGCGCGGCCGCGGCCAGATCGGCCGTAAATTCGCCCGCGGATTCGGAGGCGTCCGCGTCCGCACCAGCACGATCCCCGCCGCCCAGAAACGGCGCCAGGGCCGCCAGGAACGCGGCGCCGGGGCCCGTGCGCACGGCGCGGTAGAAGGCCCACAGGCCGTCGCGCCGCGCCTCGGCCAGCCCGGCCTCGGCCAGGATGCGCAGATGGTGCGAGACGCTGGACTGCGGCAGGCCGAGGATCTCCACCAGCTCGCCCACGTTCAGCTCGTGGCGCAGCAGCATGGCCGCCAGGCGCACGCGCGTGGGATCGGCCAGGGCCTTGTTGTATTGAACTATTGACATATTTTGAATCAATGTTTGTTGATATATTGGTCGCTCTACCCGAGCAGGAGCGGCGCGTCAAGCAGGAGCGCGCATTTGCGGCCCCGCGCCGAGGGCAGGGACCGGCAGGTACGGACAGAGGGGCACACGACTCTACAAAAAAGAAGGAGATTGACAAAAGAGAACGATTAATCAAATTTCTTCCTGAGGGGTCCAAAGTTTTATTCTTTTTTTGTCATTTTTCCCGCCATCGGAGCATACCATGAATCCTGCCGTTGTCGCGGCGGCCGTTGCCGTCCTGTTCACTCTGCTCGCCGGGCTCGCCGCCTGGTTTTTGCCCGCAGGACTGTCCGCGCCCGCCGTGGCCGGGCTCGTCGTGCTCCTGGCCGTGGCCGCCGGGCTTCTCGCCCGGCTTTTCGTGGCGCGCGCCCTGGCCGCCACCCTGGCGCCCCTGGCGGCCGCCGCGCGGGGCGAGGCAGACACCGCCGCCCTGCCCGCGACCGGCCCCCTGGCCCCGGTCTGCGCCGCCGTGGCCAGCCTCGCCGCCGCCGCAAAGGCCTCCGACGAGCGCCTGGCAGAGGCGCAGCGCTGCCAGGCCGACTGGCAGGCCGCCGACAAGGCCGCCGAGGCCAAGGCCGACCGCGCCGCGCGACGCCAGCAGGTCGTGGGCAAGAGCATGAGCGAGGCCGCCGCCACCCTCAAGAGCGTCTCCGCCAACATCACCGAGTTCGCCGCCTCCCTGGCCCGCGAGACCGAAAAGGTCAGCTCCGGCGCCGAGACCCAGCGCGGCCGCGTGGAAAGCGCCGCCGCCGCCGTGGAGGAGATGAACGCCACCAACGCCGAGATGGCCAAGAACGCCAAGGCCGCCTCGGATTCCGCCGAGAGCACCCGCACCATGGCCCAGCAGGGCGCAGAGGTCGTCACCGAGTCCGTCTCCGCCATCCGCACCCTGGCGGGCGTCATGGACGGCCTGCGCTCCGACATGGAACAGCTCGGCACCAAGGCCGAAAGCATCGGCAAGGTCATGACCGTCATCTCCGACATCGCCGACCAGACCAACCTCCTGGCGCTCAACGCCGCCATCGAGGCCGCGCGCGCCGGTGACGCCGGACGCGGCTTCGCCGTGGTCGCCGACGAGGTGCGCAAGCTGGCCGAAAAGACCATGTCCGCCACCAAGGAGGTCGACGACGTCATCCGCGGCATCCAGAACGGCACCTCCAAGAGCCTCGAAAGCATGGGCCAGGCCTCAAGCGCCGTGAAACGAGCCGAGGACCTCTCCGGAAGGTCCGGCGACATGCTCTCCGGCATCCTCGACCTGGCCAACGGCACCTCGGACCAGATGCGCGCCATCGCCGCCGCCAGCACCCAGCAGTCCGTGGCCAGCGACGAGGTCGCCCACTCCATGGAAACCCTGGCAGGCTTCTCCGGCGAAACCGCCCGCGAAATGACCTCGGCCCTGGATTCCATCCACAAGCTCGACGGACAGATCCAGGAACTCGTCAAGCTCGGCGGCGTCTTCCGCATCATCTCCGAAGGCACCGTGCTCGCCGAGGTCGAACGCATGATCCACAACCCCGACATCGCCGCCATGGATCCCGGCCGCGCCGAACAGGCCATGCGCCGCTACGTGGATCAGCTGCCCTTCCTCGAACTGCTCTACCTCACCGATGCCTCGGGCAGGCAGATCACCGCCAACATCCCCGCGCGCGACGTCCACCTCAAGGACGCCGCCTCCGCACGCGGCAAGAACTGGTCCTCCCGCCCCTGGTTCACCGGCGCCATCGAAAACCAGGACGCCTACCTCTCCTCCATCTACGTCTCCGACGCCTCCGGCGACTACTGCCTCACCGTCTCCGCGCCCGTCATGCGCGGCGAGACCATCGTCGGCGTCCTCGGCGCGGACATCAAACTCTTCGGATAGAGAGAGGGATAAGGATCGCCTCCGGCGGGCAGGGAGGGGCTCCTCGCCCCTCCCTGCACCCACCCTCGCAAGGGGTGACCCCTTGACCCGCTTCGCACGCGAGGCTTGGGCAGGACGGACGGAAGGCAGCCTGGGCGTGGAAGGATCGTGCAGGGGAGAGGCTTGTCGCGTGCGTCGGCTCGGTCGGAAGACCGGGCCGTTTTTTTCGCCCTCCGCCGGGGACGGCGGAAGCCGAAAAATCCGGCCCGACCGCATCTCCTTTGCCCCCGGAAGCACCGACGAGCGCCTCTGAAGGCCCAGGGCAAAGGAGAGGGGGGAGAAATCAAAACAAACTTTTCATACAGAGGAGAGGGGTTCGGGGAGTCCTCCCCGACGGCAACTGTGCCCGGGATTTTCGCGTGGTCCGAGCGCAGCGAGGCTCACGCGAAAATCCCGGCACTCCTGTCCTGCGGCCCCCCACGCCCAGGCGGCCTCTGCCCGGTCGTCTGTCGTGCCGCATGCGAAGGGGGTCCAGGCTCAGCCTGGCGCAGGGAGGGTCCAGGGAGGGGGTGCGCAGCCCCCTCCCTGGCCGCCGGAGGCAGCTCTGTTCCCCCGCCTATCCGGCGCGGCTGTAGAAGTTCCAGGTCTCGTCGAAGGCGTGGCGGAAGGTGCGGGATTCGGTGTAGCGGCGGGCGGCGGCGCCCATGGCGGTGCAGCGTGCCGGATCGGCGGCGAGGCTTTTCACGGCGCGGGTGAGGTCGGCGAGGTCGTTGGCGCGGGTGACGAGTCCGGTGGAGTCGGGGACCATGTTCTCGTGGGGGCCGCCGCAGTCGCTGACGATGACGGGCAGGCCCGAGGCCTGGGCCTCGAGGATGACGTTGCCGAAGGTGTCGGTGGCGCTGGGGAAGACGAAGACGTCGGCCGAGGCGAAGCAGGCGGCGAGGTCTTCGCCGTCGAGCACGCCGGTGAACACGGCGCCGGTTCCGGCGAGGCGTTCCTCCATTTCGGCGCGGTACGGGCCGTCTCCGGTGACCACGAGGTGCAGCCCGTCGATCTCCCGGCGCAGGGCGTCGTAGGCTTCGGCCAGGAGGTGGAGGTTCTTTTCGCGCGAGATGCGGCCGACGTAGAGCAGGGTGGTGCCGCGCGTGAGGCCGTAGCGCTTGAGGAAGCCGTTGCGGCGCGAGGGGTGGAAGAGCTCGGTGTCCACGCCGCGCGGGTAGAGGACGATCTTTTCGCGCGCCAGGCCGCGTTCGGCCAGCTCGTCGGCCGTGGCCTGGGAGGGCGCGTAGACCAGGTCCATCTGGCTATAATACCAGATGGTGTATTTCCAGGCCATGTCCTCCATGGCGGTGTCGCCGGTGAGCTGGCGGGCGTACTGGGGGATCTGGGTGTGGTAGGTGCCGTGGATGGGCAGCTTGAAGAGCCGGGCGATGAGCAGGGCGGCCAGGCCGATGGGCCCGGGCGTGGCGGTGTGGATGTGGGTGAAGTCCTGCTCCGAGGCGAAGCGCAGCATGGCCAGGACCGGCGGGTAGAAGACCTTCTGCTGCGGGTATTCGGGCAGGTCGAAGACGCCGATGGGGTTGAAGTTCCTGACGCCGGGGTGTTCGTCCGGGCGGTCGGGCGAGCAGGTGACCATGGTCATGTCCTTGCCCGTGCGCCGGGCCAGGGCGACGCTTTGCTGCAGCGTCTTGGCCACGCCGTTGACCTCGTAGAAGGTGTCGGTGAAGTGGGCGACCTTGGGTTCGCGGCTCGGGGCGTGGCCGAGCGCGCGGTGGAGCACCTCGGCGCTGAAGACGCGGTCGTCGTTGAACAGGGTGTAGGCCAGGAAGTAGGGGGCGAGCACGGTGTAGAGGGCGCCTGCCGAGCCGATGGTGTGGAAGACGTCGAAGAGGTTGCCGCCGGAGAGGTGGGTCAGGAGGCTGTCCGCGAAGTGGCGCAGCACCTTGTTGGTGGCGCCGGTGCAGAAGCGGTACCAGAGCTGGCCGCGCTGTCCGGGCATGGGGCCGGTGGACATGGCGATGTGGTGCAGCTCGGGGTCGTCGCAGATGAGGCGGGCGGCCTCGCGGCGGCAGATGTCCTGCACGGTGCCGGAGTTCTGGTTCCTGCGCGAGAGGTAGCGGCGCGTGGTCCAGAAGGCCTGCAGGCGCTCCACGACGGTGGTGGCGCGGGTCTCGTCCTCGGAGAGGCAGCGGTCCACGAAGCGCAGGAAGATGTCCTTGTTGACGTAGCGGTCCAGTCCGAACTTGGTGCGGTAGAACTGGTAGGCGATGGCGTAGAGGTTGTGGGCCATGGTCTCGGGCCGGGCGGGCTCGCCGCGGGGCACGGCGTGGCCCTCGGCGATGCCGCGCAGGAAGTCCGGGAGGCTTTTCGCGCCCGGGACCTCGGTGTGGATGCGGGCGATGTTCAGTCCGCCGTGGTCGTCCGAGCCGCCGGTGAGGTTCTTCTTCCAGGGCTCGGGGTGGGTGGGCGCGAGGTTCTGGCGCTCGGCCATGCGCTCGATGTCCCCGGGCGTGAGCTTTTCCGCGATCAGGCGCACGGCCCGGTTGGCGGTGTCGTCGCGCGCGCCGTTGATCTCCAGGTTCTTGAAGAGCAGCAGGAGCTGCTCCACGTGGTCGGTGGTCAGGCGGTCGTTGACGCCGAAGAGCGGGTGGGCGCAGACGTGGGTGATGTTTTCCGCGCGGAGAAAGGCCGAGAGGTCGAAGACGTTCTCGCGGATGCGCTGGATCTCGGCGAACTGGGACTCGGCGATGTCGAGGGCCAGGACGTGGACCTTGCAGCCGTCCTCGGGGAAGTAGGAGGTGATCTCCACGCTGAGGAAGGTACCGGGCAGTTCGGCGATTTCCAGGGCACCCTGCAGGGTGTTGTGGTCTGCGACGGTCACCATGTCCATGCCGCGCTCGCGGGCGGTGCGGTAGATGGCGCGGGGGTCGGTGAAGCTTTCGGGGCAGCCGATCTTCTGGAGCACCCACTGGGAGGGCCGGGTGGAATGGCGGGAATGGACGTGCAGGTCGATCTTCATTGCGCTCTCCGGGCGCGGCGGGCCCAGGGCATGGCCTGCCGCTGGTTTGCCCGGTTCTAGGCAGGGCACGTGACGGGACCGTGCCGTCCGGGCGCTCGTGTGTGACGAGCGCATGATTTTTCCGCGCAGGCGGCGGGAGAGAGGCGGCGCGCGGCCGCGGGCAGGGCCTTCGGCCTGTACATGGCGCGGCTCGGAGGGTAGAAGGTGCGGCGCAAGGAGGCAGGATGATCTTTCAGCCGAACATAGACCCCGTTGCCGTGCACATCGGCCCGCTGGCCGTGCGCTGGTACGGCCTGATGTACCTCATCGGCATCTCCGCGGGCTGGATCCTCGGCCGCATGCGCACGCGGCGGCCCTGGGCGCCCATTAACGCCCGCCAGATGGACGACCTGGTCTGGTACCTGGCGCTCGGCGTGCTCGTGGGCGCGCGCGTCGGCTACATGCTGTTCTACGACTTCCCGGTGTTCATGGAGAATCCGCTCAGGCTCTTCGAGGTCTGGCGGGGCGGCATGTCGTTCCACGGCGGGCTCATCGGCACGGTGATCGGCATGTGGTGGTTCGCGCGCAAAGAGAAGGTCCGCTTCTTCGCGGTCACGGACTTCGTGGCCCCGCTCGCGCCCATCGGGCTGTTCTGCGGCCGCATCGGCAACTTCATCAACGGCGAGCTGTGGGGCAAGCCCACGACGCTCCCCTGGGGCGTGGTCTTCCGCGACCCGCTGGCCGGGCTCGTGCCCAGGCATCCGTCCGAGCTCTACGAGGCCCTGCTCGAGGGCGTGACGCTGTTCACCATCCTCTGGCTGTGGTCCGGGAAGAAGCGGCCGGTGCGCTCCACCTCCGGGCTGTTCCTGATCTTCTACGGCCTGTTCCGCTTCCTGGTGGAGTTCGTGCGCGAGCCGGACATCCAGCTCGGCTACCTGGCCTTCGGCTGGGTGACCATGGGCCAGATCCTGAGCCTGCCCATGATCCTCTTCGGCGTCTGGCTCCTGGCCACGGCCGGGAGGGAGGAACCCGAGGCCTGAGCCCGCTCGGCGGGCCTTTTGCTCCGGGCCGAGTTCTGCTAGTGTCTCGGCCGCCGAGGGGGAAGGACCGCACGCGCGCAGGCGCCGAGGGCCGCCCGCCCCGGGCCCCGTCATGGGCCGCCAGGGCCCTTCACCGCAAGGAGACATTCGCATGACGCAGCCGTTCAAGGATGCTGTCGCCGTCTGCAAGACCATACTGCGCAACGGATTCGACGCCTACGTGATCAACTCGCGCTTCCAGGTGGAGCTCGAGCGGGACGAGGGCGAGCGCGAAGTGGACATCGCCACGGACATGCTCTTCGACGATCTGGTGAAGCTCTTCCCCAACGCCGCCTGCTCCGAGGGCGACGGGGAGATCGCCGTCATCGAGGAGGCCGGGACGACCTTCCGCTTCCACGAGGTCAACCTGCTCGAGACCGCGCACCCCGAGGCGCTGCTGGTGAAGACCACGCCGCGCCTGCAAAAGCGCATGGAGTCGCGCAAGAAGGACAGGTCGAGCCTCGCCTGCCCCTACATCCCCAGGGCCGCTGACCTCTACGAGGGCTTCGCGGACATGGGCGAGGGCCGGGTGCGGCTGTCCGGCGAGCCCGGGCTGACGCTCAAGCGGAACCTGCTCTACGGCATCCGGGCGCTGCGCTTCGCGGCCAACTACGACCTGCCCATCGAGGAGAACACCTGGGTGGCCATCGTGCGTTCGGCCCAGCGCATCCTGGACTACGTGCCGGTCACGGACATCATGGACGAGTGGCGCAAGGTGGAGGCCGAGAGCATGTGGCGCTTCGTGCAGCTGCTCTTCGACTCCATGATCCTGCACGGCCTGCTGCCGCAGATCGCGGCCCTGACGAGGCTCCGCCACATCAAGAACGAGACCGGGGTGGACGAGTCGGTCTTCGACCACGTCATCCAGGTCATGCGCCGCTATCCCGAGGAGCTGCCCTTCGACTGGTACGGCACGCTGGCCTGCCTGTTCCACGACATCGGCAAGATCTTCACGGCCGAATACTTCGACGACAAGTGGCACTTCCACCAGCACCACCGCGTGGGCGCCCAGGTCACGCGCAAGATCCTCGGCCGCCTGCGCCTGCCGCCCGAGGAGATGGACCTCATCTGCCACCTGGTGCGCCACCACATGCGCTTCCAGTACATGCTCACCGAGCGCGGCGCGCGCCGCTTCATGGCGCTCGAGGAGTACCCGCGCCTGGTGGAGATGGCCCGCGCGGACATCAAAGCGCGCGAGGGCAACTACACCAACTTCAATCACAACGTGAAGATGCTCGAGAAGGCCAAGACTCCGGAGGAGATGTCCGAGCCGCTTTTGAACGGCAAGGAGATCATGGAGTGCACCGGCCTCACGCCGGGACCGGCCATCGGACTCATCCGCGACGCGCTGCTCCAGGCCCAGATCGAGGGCAAGGTGCGCACCCCGGACGAGGCCGTCGAGTTCGTCCTGGCCCGCAAGAACGCCATGCTGTAGTGCGAGGGCGCTGAAAAAGCGCTGTCTGCGGCGTCGCCGCAAAAAATCCGGGCCCTCGCGTATGGAGATACGCTTCGGACCCGGATTTTTTTTGCTCCTTGCATCCAGCACTTTTTGAGCACCCTTGGGGGTGTCGTCGGGCGTGACGGGAGCCGGAGGCTCCCGTCGACTTTCGGCCTTCCACGCCCAGGCGGCGCGTGTCCATTGCCCCGGGGGCCGAATGCGAAAGAGGTCAAGGGGTAACCCCTTGCGGGGAGGGTCCAGGGAGGGCGAGGAGCCCTCCCTGGTCAGGGTGCTGAAAAAGCACTGTCTGCGACGTCGCGGCGGAAAGCCCAGACCCTCGCGTATGCGGAATACGCTTCGGGCCTGGGCTTTTCTCGCGCCTTGCATCCGACGCTTTTTGAGCGCCCTGCAGTGGAGGTTGTCGAAAAAGGTGGCAGCCCTCAGGTCAGGGAGAGCAGGTGGCGCAGGACGAGGGTGTGGTCGAGGTAGGGGGCGGACTGGGGCGTGATGAGTTCCGCGTCGATGACTTCCACGCCGAAGCGCCTGATCTTCTGGACCTCGATGGGGCCGTTGTAGTCGCCGTTCCTGCTGTCCACGAGCACGAAGTTGAGCAGCCGGTCGCGGGGGGCGGGCGCGTCGCAGCCCGCGTCCAGGCGGCGGAAGAGCTCGCTCACGGCGCCGGCCACGGTGAGGCCCTTCATCTCCGGGTCGCGGCCGGTGTTGGGCACGTAGATCTTGGGGCAGTCGGCCCGGCTCACGGACTCGCCCACGCCTTGCGGCAGGAGGTTGGCGATGATGGAGCTGTAGAAGGAGCCCATGGGGTAGCAGATGAGCTCCGCCGAGGTGATGAGCTTGCTGATCTTGGCCCGGATGGGCAGCTCCATGGGCTTCGGGTCCGCCGGGTCGTTGGTGATCCAGACGTCGGCCACGGGCGAGGCGATGGGCTCGCTCTCCTTGCCGGTGATCAGGTGCTGGCCCACGAGCACGCTGCCGTCGGCCAGGCGGGCGGCCAGGTGGGCGTCCCGGTTGACCACGGGGCGCACCGTGCCGCGGGCCTCCACGAGACGCGTGAAGAGGTAGATGACCGGGTCGATGTGGCGCTGCTGGTTGAAGAAGCCGCCGGTGAGGATGAGGTTGCCGATGCTCGCCCCGCGCAGGTCGAAGTCCGCGGGCATCTTGTCGAGGAAGAACTGCAGATGGTTGCGGATGATCTTGCGCATGGGGTCCGGGACAGCGGCCATGAGGCGGTCCTTGCCCCGGATCATGGCCGTGAGGCGCGCGCACAGCTCGGCCTCCGGGGCCTCCTTGGGCAGGCGGGTGGCGAAGAGCTCGAAGATCTCCGGGTTGCCCTTGAGGCTGCGGTCGGCCAGGGCCATGAGGCGGTTCCTGATGTCGCCCACGGCGAGCATGCGGAAGGCGGCCCTGATCTTGGCCGAGGAGCCCCCGGAATCGAAGGGGGTCATGATGTGGATCGAGTTGTGGGTGTACTCGATGATCTCCTGGGAGAGCGCTCGCAGGGCCGTGCCGCCGCTGAAGAAGAGGACGCGCGGGCCGAGGTCCGGCGAGCGGCGGTAGCGCTCCAGCTTGACCTCGCTTGGGACGGTGGCGGACTTGGTGATGCGGATCTTCTGCGCCATGCGGGCTCCCGATGAATGCGCGGCTGCGTGAATGCGTGAACGCGTGGGTGCGTGTGCCGGGCCGAGCGGGCATCATGCCACGCCGATGGTTACGGAAGCGTAACGGCGGGGCGCGTCGGCGGCAAGGCTAAAGCGAATTGAAGGCGGCCCTGGCGGTCTCGGCGTCGATGAAGTGGAGCAGCAGGCAGGTCTCCACCACGTCGTTGCCGATCTGGCCGATGAGCCGGGAGGCCTTGCCGAGCTGTTCCAGGTTGACCTTGTTGTTCTTGAGCAGCCAGCGCGAGAGGCGGGCGTTGCGCTCCTCGGCGGTCAGGGGAGGGCGCTGGCGGGCGGCCGCCTTGGCGGCCTCCGCGGCCGTGGGCGGGGTGTCGGCCTTGCTCCAGGCGGCCAGGGATATCTGGCTTTCCAGCTCCGCGAGCCGCCCCTCGATCTCGCGCTTTTCCGCGAGGATCCCGGCCAGCATGTGGCTGGCCTCCTCCTCGGCCTGGGCGAGGCGTTCCTCGTTGTCCTCGATCCAGCTCTTGATGCGGCTGTGGATGGCGAAGCCGCTGACCAGGACCACGCTGATGACCACGAAGAGGACGGCGAATTCCATGGAACTCAGAATCCCCCGGCCTCGAGCTTGAGGCCCGAGAGCTTCACGGTCAGCTCCTCGATCTTCTTCCTGGCCTCGTCGTTGGCCTTGGAGATGGCCTCGGCGCGCTGCTCGGCCTGGCGGCAGAAGCGGTCCACGGCGATGCGCCTGAGTTCCAGCCTGCGCCGGCCCTTGTCGTACGCCGCGTAGAGGACCAGCACCTCGAGCGTCAGCGCGACGAAGATGAACATGATGAGCAGCGGGTCCACGACCGTTCCCCCGTATGTGGCTGCCAAACGGCCGAAACCCGAGGTCCGGCCGCATGGCGCCTCAGTGACATATTATGCGCCGGGTGCGCAAGCATATGGGGGGAAGATCGTATTTTTGCCCCTTCCAGGCCTGCCGCGCGGTCCTTTCGGGACGGCAAGGATCCCGGACGGTCGGAAAAAAGGCCGCGACGGCTCCCCGGGGGCTGCCGCGGCCGGGACAGGGGGCTCAGCCGCGCAGGATGTCCATGCAGGCCTCGGCCGCGGCCTCGAAATCCACGCCGCCCGAGAACTCGTAGACCGGGCAGCCGTCGAGCATGGCCAGGTAGGCGTCCGCGGAGAAGTCGCGCAGGCTCGCGTCGCGGTCCATCTCGAAGAACAGGCCGAGCTCCTTCATGAACGCGGGCATGAGGTCGCGGCGGCGGCGCAGGTCGATGCGCGCGATCCTCAGGGGATCGTCCGTGCGCGTCCAGTTGAGCAGCACGAGGGCGGAGAGCGGGCAGCTCAGGCGGAACTTGCCCGGCCCGAAGCACTCGTCGATGAAGGCGTCGTACTTGTGCTCCAGGTCCCAGAGCTCGGCGGCGGGCAGGGCCTCGAAGCGGCAGCGCTCCGCGGCCGGGATGACCGGCGTGAGGGCGTCGTTGTTGAGCACGGTGCCGGGGTTCACGCGCGGCATCTTGGCCAGGCCGTGCATGCGCAGGGTCTCGGGCCCGCCGTCCGTCGCCCGCTCGACCATGACCCGGTCGTTGGAGACGAAGTCCGTGCCGTGGCGCATGACGGCGAGCGACAGGGTGGACTTGCCCATGCCCGCGAACCCGGCCATGGAGATGCCCCGGTTCCCGAGGGCCACGCCCGAGGCGTGGAAGAGCAGGCAGCCGCCCTTGATCAGCCGCTCGATGTGGCGGTTGTTGATGAAGTTGACGATCTGGTTGTCGTTTTCCAGGCACGGCCCCAGGGCCAGGTTCTCGCCGCCGCCGAAGAGGAAGACGAGGCCGGTGAGGCGCTTGCGCACCACGCGCCCGTCCGCGAGGTCCACGAACTCCTCCTTGACCTTCTTCTTGCCCGGCTCCAGGGGCTTCGGCTTGTAGGCCAGCCCGAGGTCCGGGGCGGGGCACTCGAGCGCCGTGACCTCGATCTCGGCCTCGCCCGGCGCGGCGGGCTCGCCCGGGAAGTCGCGGTAGTAGGTCGAGAGGGCCTCAAGCAGGGCCTCGGAGTTGGAATGCACGGCCACGCGGGTGTCCGCGAAGCGCAGGAAGACGGTTCCGACGACGGGGTGGCGGGCCTTCCAGGCGGCGGCCAGCTCGGCCACGCTGTCCGGGGTCCTGGCCTGGTTCATGCGATCCTCCCGAGCACGAAGTCGGCGTACATGGCGGCCGCGTCCAGGTTGCAGGCCTCGAGCAGCCCGCGGAACCCGCCGAAGGCCGAGACCTCGTAGATCTCCGGCCCCTCGGGCGTCTCCACCACGTCCACGCAGGTGAAGGCCATGTCGAACAGGGCCTGGGCCTTTGCGGCCAGGTCGATGATCTCCTTGGACGGGGTCACGGCCACGTACTTGCCGCCCGTGCGCGTGGTGGTGTCCCACGAGGTGCCCGAGCCCTTGCGCGCGTAGGTGGCCACGTACTCGCCGCCCATGAAGGTCACGCCCAGGTCCAGGCCGCGGTGCTCCACCATCCTCTGGATGTACATGACCGGGTTGCCCTCGGCCTTGAAGTCCTCGATCTGCTCCTGCATCTCGGGTCCGGGCTCGATGACCGTCATGCCGCGCGCCTTGGAGGAGAAGAGCGGCTTGAACACGGCCCGGCCGTATTCCTCGACCGCGGCCATGGCCTCCTCCACGTCCTCGGTGATGGTCGTGGGCGGCATGGGGATGCCCCCGGCGCGGAGCCCCACGGTGCAGGACAGGCGGTCGATGAGGCGCAGGATGCTGCTGGCCTTGGAGAAGACCGGCACGCCCGTGCGCTCCACGAAGCGCAGGATCTCCATGCGGTCCAAGGCGCTGGGCGAATAGGAGGGGGCGATCTTCTTGACCATGACCGCGTCCAGGCGCGTCAGGTCGTGCTCGCCGAAGAAGGCGCCTCCGCCGTCCAGGTCCAGGCGGACCTTGCCCATGTCCACGAGCAGGCCGAAGCCCGTGCGCTGCTCGATGGCCCTGACCAGGCGTTCCGTTGACCAGCCGCCGGGAATGCCGACAACCGCGACTTTTTTCATTGTCATTCCTTGGCGCTTGGGTCCGCTCCGGCGGTCTTCGTCGGGCGAGGCCGGGTTCAGTCGATGAACAGCGCGTCCAGGGGGAGACGGAACTCCTCCGGCGGCCGGTGGGATGTCACGAGCTTCTCGAGCAGGAAGACGCCGCGCAGGTACATGGTCTTGGCGAACTTGCGGTTCAGCTCGAAGCGCACCGAGGTCAGGAGCGAGCGGATGAGCCCGAGGCAGAGCCTCGCGTCGTAGGTCGCGTCCCCGTGCTTGCGCGCGAACTCCCGGCCGAAGTTGTAGATCTCGGAGATGACCATCCGGATGCGCTCGCGTGCCGCGTCGTCGAAGATGGGCAGCCGGAAGTTGGAGACCATGAACACCGAGAGGTCCTGCAGGTAGTCGCTCTGGGCCGAGCGGTGCAGGTCGATGTAGTGGATGCGCTGGTTGGCGTGGTCGTAGACGATGTTGTTGATGTTGAAGTCGCCGTGGATGAAGACCGAGAACGGCGCGGCCAGCGCCCGGTCCAGCTGCCGGGCCTCGCCCAAAAGGCCCCGGAGCGGGGGGATGGCGACCTCGCCGATCATGCGCACCGGGGTGTCGAAGTCCGGGTAGAGGCGGTAGACGTCGGGCAGGCGCGAGAGGCACTGGCCGATGTAGTCGGCGTTGACCGGCGTGTCCTGCTTGGTGAACTCCCAGACCTCGGAGGCGGTCTCCTCGAGGAGCAGCAGCGCGTCGCCCAGGTACTGCTTCTCGCCCGCGAGGACGATGTCCTGGATGGTGCAGCCGGAGAGGAACTCGAGGAGCAGGGAGGCCGATGCCCCCTCCTCGCGCAGGGCCACGATGCGCGGCGGAAGCCCGGGCATGATCTCGTCCCAGCGCTCGATGTTGATCTTCTCCTGGATGAGCTTCCTGGCCTCGCCTTCCTTGAAGATGACGCCCTGGGAGTCCGCCCCGCCGTCGCGCCCGCCGCGAACGCGGCCGATGCGGCAGCCCGAGCGCGTGCCCCAGATGGACTGGAACTCCACGTCGGAGATGGGCACCTCGCGCCCCGCGGCCGCCAGCGTGTCGCGCAGGGCGTTGTACTGGTGGATCTTGAACTTCTCGCCCAGGATGTAGAAGATGATCGCCTCGCCCACGTTCAGGAGCGCGTCGCCCACGCGCTCGAGGTAGCGGAAGATGAAGACCGTGGTGATCAGGTTGCCTGTCTCCACGCCCGCGCGCAGCTCGTTCAGGATGCGGTCGAACTGCTTCTTGTAGAGCATGTCGAGGTTGGATTCCGAGAGGCAGATCTTGAAGGCCAGGGACATGTCCTGGCGGAAGAGCGCGTCGTAGACCTTCTCCAGGGCGGAGAATATCTCGTCGAAGAAGGGCCGGTACTCGTAGCGCTTGATGAACTCGCCGTCGGTCAGGAAGCGGGTCTGGCGCACGATGTTGACCGCGTGGTCGGCCAGCCGCTCCAGGTTGTTGGAGATGATGTGCGTGGCCCGCAGCCGGTCCACGCCGCGCTTGGAGAGCGTCTCCCCGCCGTGCAGGCGCGAGAAGCAGATGTTCTCGATGACGCTCTTCATGTTGTCGATGTAGTTGTCGCGGTTCTCGATCTTCTCGATGGCCGCCTCGGACGGGCTTTCCAGCGCCTTGAGCGTCCCCTCCATCTGCTTGGTGACTTCGAGCAGCATGAAGCGGATGTTCTGTTCCAGGTCCTGCATGGCCGGTTACTCGTCCTTTTCCCCGCGGGAGGCGCCGCCCGCGGCGGACGCCGCGCCGGCCTGGATGTGCAGGGGCGGCACGCAGGCGTCGCCGTTCGTCTCCTGCTCCTTCCAGCCCAGGGAGATCTTGAGCTTGCGCCTGACCCCCTTGGACTTGGCCTCGACCGTGAAGCCGAGCAGCCCGCCGGGCTTGAAGACCATGCTCTCGCCCTCGCGGGTGAAGGTCAGCTCGCCCGTGCGGAAACCTTCCGCGATGGCGTCCAGGTACTTGATCACGGTCTGCATGTCCTGGACGGAGTCGTACTTGAACTGCTTGAAATCGGACATTGAGCCTCCGTGGCGCGCTCGCGGCTAGCCGTTGAGCCGCGCCCTGTATTCGTCGATGACCCCGGCGCGGGAGACGCCGCACAGGATCAGGCTCTTGCGCACCGCCAGGTCGTCCCAGGCAGGCTGCAGCCCGATCTCGCGCGCGGCCTTCTCCGGATCCTGCAGGGCCGGGTCCTTCAGCTTCTCGCTCATGTGGCAGTCGTCGCCCATGAAGATCAGCAGCTGGCGCTGCTCGCGGCAGCGGTAGTCGTTCTGCCGGTTGACCGCGCGGATGAGGAACTCCGTGTACTCCCGCGACTGCGGGTTCCAGACCTCGATGCCGTCCACGTCGTAGTCGGCCAGCAGGATGGGCCAGAACTGCTCCGGGTGCGGAATGACCACGCCCGCGCCCAGGCTGCGCGCCTCCTCGATGATCTCCGAGGCGCGGTAGAAGTATGTCAGGGAGAAGCGCTGCTTGACCAGCTCCTTGAGCGCCTTCAGGTAGACCTGGGTCTTGTTCAGGAGCAGGTCGCCGTAGGTCGGCCGGAACTCGTCCAGGAAGTTGCGCAAGAGCTTGTTCTTGATGGCGTCGCGCGGGGTCGCGGACCAGTTGTCCTCGATCAGCGAGCGCAGCTTGGCCGAGAAGATGGCCGCGAACTCAACGATGTCGGCGTCCGCGTTGCAGGCCTCCGCCGCCTGCAGGCGGCGCTCCTCCATGGCCGGAAGGCTGGCCGAGTCCAGGAACTCGAAGAGCTGCGAGGAGCGGTACTCGAAGGTGTGCGAGAGCATGGAGCGCAGGGTGTGCGCCCGCTCCCCGGCCACGTTCTCCTTGCGGAAATGCAGCAGCAGCTGGACCTTGCGGTTGAAGCCCGAGGAGTAGCAGTCCACCTCCACGCCAGCGTAGTCGCCCCACTCCAGGATCTCGTTGTGCTGCGTGGGGATGATGAGCTCGGCCTCGTGCTGCGGGTAGAGCGTCTCCACGCGGCGTCGGATGAGCTCCATGGGCACGTACTCGGGGTGCCAGTGCACGGCGAGCACGTCCTCCTGGGTGGGGTGGGCGCGCCGCGGAACCGCGATGCGCTCCGCCTGCTCCTCGGTGATTTCCGTCGAGATGACGCGACGGTAGACGGCGGCGTCCTCTTCCGTGACCTCGCGCGGGACCTGTGTCAGGTCCACGAGCGCGCAACGCGCGGCATCCGCCTGGGTGAGCTTGATCACTTCCATTTTTTTCATGATATCGTCTGGGTGTTACGGTCCGGTGGCGGCGTGGCGGCCGCCCGGCCCTACTTGTACCTGGCGTGGCACTCCTTCTTCAACTTGTCGATCATGGCCGCCGCGAGCCGCACCTCTGCGATGTCGCGCGTGCGCATGGCCTCGGCCAGCTCGCGCAGGGCCTCGGCGTTGGCCGCGTAATGTTCCTCGCCCTTGCCCGGGTAGGTCAGCATGGCCTTGAACTCCGCGGCAAAGGCCTCGTAGGCCGCGTCCTCGGGCAGGTTGCCCGCGAGCAGGGCGTCCCTGACCGCCTTCCAGTGCTCCTTGAGCCGCTTCTTGAGCCCCTTGTAGCGGGGCTTGCCGCCCGGTCCGGCCGTCTCGGGGGCCTTCGCCCGCGGGGCCTTGGCCGCCGCCTTCGCCCCTGTCTTGGCCGCCGCCTTCGCGGGGGCCTTGGGGGCCTCGGCCGCCTCCGCCGCCCTGGGCGAGCCGGGCGCGGCGCCGCAGGTGCAGACCTCGGTGGTGCACACGCAGACCGAGGGGGCCTCCTTCTCCTCCTTCTTCACGCCGAGCGAGATGAGATAGGCGCCGCCCGAGGCCTTGACCGAGACCTTGAGCTTGCTGAAGTCGTGCAGGTCCAGCGAGCCGCCGTCCAGCTCCACGCTGCCGTCCTGCACCGCGTCGGCGAGCTTGCGGAAGAACTCCGCCATGCGCTCGCGCGCCATCACGAATTCGACCTTCGATTTCCTGCCGGCCATGGAAGCCTCCTTGGGGATCGCGCGGGCCGCGCTCAGGGCGCGCCCCGCCGCGTGCGTTCGGACCTTTCCAGACTAGCCATGTTTCACCAATAAATCATGTCGCGTCAATGTCGGCCGGGCGCGCCGCGCGTCTTCTCAGCCGTCCCCGCCCCCGGTCCGCGCGCGCAGCCACTCCCCGTAGAGCTGCACCGTCTGCGCCTCGCCCGCGCCGCGCGCCCAGCCGATCACGCCGCGCGCCCGCTCGAGGAGCTCCCCGGATCTGGCCAGCATGGCCTCGGCCTGGGCCAGGCGCAGCCGCCAGCGCCGCTCCTCGGCAGCGTTCCCCGCGGCCAGCGACCCGGCCAGCGCGGCCGCGAAATGCTCCTTTGAGGGAAACAGCCCGGCGCGCAGGCCGAGCAGGCGGCAGACCTCGCCCGCCTCCCCCCGCTCCGAGGCCCTCTTGGCGGCCAGGCCGTAGCCCGCCTCCCACAGCGGCTCGCGCGCGACCGCCTCGGCCGGGTCGTCGCGCCACTCGGGCGCCACCGCCGCAGGCAGCACGGCATACGGCTCGAGCCAGGCGGAGAGGCGCATCTCGTAGCCCTCGGAACGCCAGACGCGCTGCAGGTCCGGCGCGAAGCAGCCCTGGCAGCGCTCGTTCAGGAGGCGCGAGTTCGCCGCCGCGTGGTCGAAGCGGCCGGGGGTCATGGAGGTGTGGTGCTCGATCACGCTGTCCGGGGCCAGCCGCAGCTTGTAGCCCGCCCGGCGGAGCCTGCACGAGAGGTCCATGTCCTCCCCGCCGTTCACGAAGCCCGGCCAGAAGCCGCCCAGCTCCCGGAACAGCCCGCCCGGCAGCAGCAGGGCCGCGGCCGAGAGCGCCTGCAGCGTGCGCCGCCGCCCCACGGCCGGATGGCCCGGCGGAAAGAGCGACCAGACGTGCACCGGGTGCAGGTTCGGGTCCACGCACACGCCCGCGTGCTGCACCCGGCCCGCCTCGAACCTGCCGCCGTCCGCGGGCGCGCCGCCCGGACCGTCTTCCGGAAATATCAGCAGCGGCGAGACCGCGCCCACGCCCTTCTCGCCCTCCATGGCCTTGAGCAGGGGCGGCAGCCAGTTCCCGGCGCAGATCGTGTCGTTGTTCAGGAACAGCAGGTAGCGCGAGGCCGAGCCGTCCGCGCCCGCGTTGCACGCCCGCGCGAAGCCCTCGTTGCGCGCAAGCCACAGATGGCTGAAGCGCTCCCCGAACAGCTCCCTCCCGAGCGGCCCGCAGGCCGTGCCCGTCTCGTCCGTGGAGGCGTTGTCCGCCACCACCACGCGGAAGAAGTCGCCGGAAAGGCTCGCGGCCAGGCTCTTCAGGCAGGCCGCGGTATAGTCCCACAGGCCATGGACCGGGATGACCACGGTGAGGAGATCCATGGCCAGAGGCTTACGCGAGCCGACCGCACCCGGCAAGCGCCCCCGCCCCCCGAATCCCCCCGCGCCGCAGCCCCTTCCCGCCCCGTCCCCCGCTTCTCCCCGTCTTTCGCCTTGCCTGGGGACCGCCGAGCGGCTACCTTCCCGGCCATGCCAGAGCCCGCAAACAGCCACAATTTCCTGACCCTCATGCCCGCGGACGAGTTCCGCGCCCTGCTCGCCGACTGGCCTGCCCTGCCCGCGGTCACGGCCGGACTGGACGACGCCTTCGGCCGCTTCCTGGCCGCGGACGTGGTCGCGCCCGAGGACCTGCCCCCGGCCCCCCGCGCCTGCATGGACGGCTACGCCGTGCGCGCCGCGGACACCTTCGGCGCCGGCGAGTCCCTGCCCGCCTACCTGGAACGGCAGGCCACCATCGCCATCCACAAGCCGCCCGAGTTCACCCTCGAGCCCGGCAGGTGCGCCGCCATCACCACCGGCGGCTGGCTGCCCGACGGCGCCGACGCCGTGGCCATGGTCGAGCACACCCAGGCCCTGGCCGGAGAGACCGTGGAGTTCCGCCGCCCCGTGGCCCCGGGCGAGAACGTCATGCAGCGCGGCGAGGACGCGCGCGCGAACACCCCGGCCCTGGCCGCAGGCACCCTGCTGCGCGCCCCGGAGATCGGCCTGCTGGCCGCCCTGGGCCTTTCCGAGGCGCCCATCCACCGCCTGCCGCGCGTGGCCGTCATCTCCACCGGCGACGAGCTCGTCCCGGCCCACGAGACCCCGAAGCCCGGCCGCATCCGCGACGTGAACTCCCACGCCCTGGCCGCCATGGCCCGCGAATGCGGCGCCCAGGCGGACCGCCTCGGCATCGTGCCCGACGACACCGCGGCCATCGCCCGCGCCCTGGAAAAGGCCCTCGCGGACCACGACGTGGTCCTCCTCTCCGGCGGCAGCTCCGTGGGCGCGCGTGACTGCACGGTCGCGGCCCTCTCCTCCCTGCCCCAGGCCGAGCTCCTGGTGCACGGTGTGGCCGTGAGCCCCGGCAAGCCCACCATCCTCGCCCGCGCGGGCTCCGCCGCCATCCTCGGCCTGCCCGGACAGGTGGCCTCGGCCCAGGTCATCATGCACGTCTTCGTCAAGCCGCTGCTGCGCCGCCTGACGGGCGACCCCCGGGCCTTCGCCCCGGAACGCGGCCGCATGGCGCGCCTCGCCCGCAACGTGGCCTCCCGCCACGGCCGCGAGGACTGGCTGCGCGTCTCCCTGGAAGAAGACGGCGACGCCCTGCCCCTGGCCCATCCGCGCCTGGGCAAGTCCGGCCTGCTGCGCACCCTGCTCGCCGCCCAGGGGCTCGTGCGCATCCCCGCCACCCGCGAGGGCCTGAACGCCGACGAACAGGTCGAGGTCCTGCCCCTGGGGCAGCCCCTCTCCGCCTGACCACCGGAACCGACGCCATGAACAGACCGCCCAAGAACGCCATCAAGCACAAGCACGAGGTCGAGGACGCCGAACGCACCGCCGTCTACCGCGCGGGCGCCTTCTCCTCGCCCTCCGGCGCGTCCGGCAACGTCTTCCTCGTGGGGCTGCGCGGCAGCGGCAAGACCACCGTGGGCCGCCGGGCGGCAAAGCGCCTGGACCGCCCCTTCGTGGACACCGACGCCCTCATCGCGGAACGCATCGGCACCACCATCGCCGACTTCGTGGCCGAAAACGGCTGGGACGCCTTCCGCGAGCTCGAACACCAGGTCCTCGCCGAGGTCTGCACCCGCACCGGCCAGATCGTCGCCACCGGCGGCGGCATCGTGCTGCGCGAGGACAACCGCGCGCTCCTCGCCGACCACGGCGTGACCTTCTACCTCATGGCCGACGTGGACACCCTCTGTGCCCGCCTGCGCTGCAACCCCAACAGCGCCCAGCGCCCGGCACTCACCGACGCCTGCTCCCCGCGCGAGGAGACCGCCCGCACCCTCACCGCCCGCGACCCCCTCTACATGCAGGCCGCCCGCTTCATCCTCCAGGCCGCGAACAGCCCGGACGAACTCGCCCAGGACATCGAGGACAAGCTGCGGCTGCTGTAGCCGCTGCAGCTGCTGCATGCCTCCGGCGGCCAGGGAGGGGGCTGCGCGCCCCCTCCCTGGACCCTCCCTGCGCCAGGCTGAGCCTGGACCCGCTTCGCATGCGGCACGATTGACGACCGGGCAGAGGCCGCCTGGGCGTGGGGGGCCGCGGAACGAATGTGCCCGAGCTTTTTTCCGCGCACCTCGCCTGCGGCAAGGCGCGCGGAAAAAAGCCCGGGCACGGTTGCCGTCGGGGAGGACTCCCCGAACCCCTCGCCCATGAACGAACCGTCTGTTTCGATTTCTCAGTCTCTCCTTTGCCCTGGGCCTTCAGAGGCGCTCGTCGGTGTTTCCAGGGGCAAAGGAGATGGCGCGGGCCGGATTTTTCGGCTTCCGCCGTCCCCGGCGGAGGGCGAAAAAAACGGCCCGGTCTTCCGACCGAGCCGACGCGCACGGCAAGCCTGCCCCGGCCATCCCTCCACGCCCAGGCCCCCTTCCGTCCGTCCTGCCCAAGCCTCGCGTGCGAAGCGGGTCAAGGGGTCACCCCTTGCGAGGGTGGGTGCAGGGAGGGGCGAGGAGCCCCTTCCTGCCGGGAGGGTTCCGGGAGGGCGGCGCCCTCCCTGGCCGCCGGAGGCATAGCGCATAAAATCCCGAGACCCACAGTCGGGTTTACTGCGCAGCTTCCTCGTGATACCCCGAACCGCTCATGCTCCGGTACCGCCTGCGCGGACGGAGCGGGGCGAACGATCATGCAAGTGAGGTCATTCGCGCGTTCCCATGGAAGACATCAAGCGTTTCATCGCCGGTTTCCGTTCGTTCCAGAAAGACTATTTCGGTCCTGACAGCTCCCAATTCGACGCCTTGCAGCACGGGCAGAGCCCGAAGACGATGCTCATCGGCTGTTCGGATTCGCGGGTCGATCCCGCGATCCTGACGAACTGCGCGCCCGGGGACATCTTCGTGGTGCGCAACGTGGCCAACCTGGTGCCGCCCTACGAGCAGGGCGGCGGCATGCACGGCGTGAGCGCGGCGCTGGAGTTCGCGGTCTGCCACCTGGAGGTCGAGCACATCATCGTGCTCGGGCATTCCACGTGCGGCGGCATCTCGGCGCTGATGTCGGGGCGGTGCGGGTGCGGCTGCGGCGGGGAGAGCTTCATCTCCCGCTGGATGTCCATGGCGGAGCACGTGCGCGACCAGGTGAGCCGGGCGCTGCCCGGCAAGGACGCCAAGCTGCTGCAGCGCGCCGTGGAGCAGGCGGTCATCCTCCTGTCCCTGGAGAACCTGGTCTCGTTCCCCTTCGTGGCCGCCCGGGTCGCCGAGCGGCGGCTCTCCCTCCACGGCTGGTATTTCGACCTCGAGAAGGGAGAGCTGCTCGGCTACCACTCGGAGAACGGCCTCTTCGAGCCGCTTTCCTAGCCCGGGAATCCGCCCGTCCGGGCGCTGGACTCAGCCCACGGTGTGGCTGCGCAGGTCGCGGATGACGCCCTGGATGTCGCTCATGATGCGCGCCAGGGAGTCGATGGCGGCCTTGGCGCCGTCCACGTCCTGGTTGGTCTCTTCCACGAGCCGCTGCATCTGGGCCAGGGAGCCCGAGACCTGAGTGGCCACGGCGGCCTGCTCCTCTGCCGCGCGCGAGATGTTCCCGGCGTGGGCGAAGGAGGTTTCCGCGCCGTCGGCGATGGTCTGCAGCACCTCTCCGGACTCCTGGGCCAGGCCCGAGGCGTCCGTGATCTGCGCGGCGATGTCGGCCATGGACAGGGAGTTCATCTGCGCCGCCTGCTGGATGCCGCGGATGGTGTCGCCCACTTCCTTGGTCGCGGTCATGGTCTTCTCCGCCAGCTTCCTCACCTCGTCCGCGACCACGGCGAAGCCGCGGCCCGCGTCTCCGGCGCGCGCCGCCTCGATGGCGGCGTTGAGCGCCAGCAGGTTGGTCTGGTCCGCGATGTCCGAGATCACGTCCATGACCTTGCTGATGTCCTCGGCCTGACGATCGAGGTGGCTCATGCAGTCACGCAGCTCGTCGGCCTTGTGGTTGATGCGCTCGATGGCGGCCACGGACTGGTCGACCATCTCCGCGCCCTTGCGGGCCACGCCGCGCTCCTCCTCGGCCTGCTGGATGGACTCCCTGGAGTCGCCGGTGATGCGGCGCACGGCCAGCCCCAGGTGCTCCATGGCCCGCGCGGACTCGCCCATCTGGCGGTTCTGCTGCTGCGCGTTCTTCTGGATGTCGCGGGCGTGGCGCTGCACCATCTGCATGGCCTCGGAGCCGCTATGCACGGCCTCCTCCAGCATGCGCGCCGTGCGCACGATCTCGTCGAAGGACTGCTGCACCTGGCGGTGGGCGGTCTTGGCCTCGTCGCGCGCCCTGGCCGCGGTCTCGGCCTCGTGGCGGGCGTTGTCGCTCGCGGTCTTGAGCTCCCCGAGGCTCGCGGCGAGCTTCGCGGACATGGCGTTCATGGCGCGCGAAAGGTCGGCCAGCTCGTCGCGGCCGCTTTCGTCCAGGGTGGCGTCCAGCCGCCCGGCGGCTATGTCCCTGGCGCCCTGCACCGCCCGCGCCAGGGGCGCGGTGATGCTGCGCGCGGTGAAGAGACAGACCGGCAGCACCAGAAGCAGCGCCAGCACGGCCAGCCCGCCCGCCACGAGCAGGATGCGCGGCCTGACGCGCTCGGCCAGCCGGTCGTGCACCTGGGCCTGCGCGGCCCGCACGTTGGAGAGATAGACGCCCGTGCCGATCCAGATGTCCGTGCCGGGAATGAACATGGCCGTGCCGAGCTTGGGCTGCACGCCCTCGCCGGGCTTCTCCCAGGGGAACTCCACCACTCCGCCGCCGCCCCGGGCCGTCTTGTAGAGCTCGCGGATGATGGCCTGCCCGTCCGGGCCGCGCAGCGAGTCGAGATCCTTGCCGACGAGCTTCGGGCTCGTGGCGTGGGCCACGCAGACCGTGCCGCGGTAGGCGTAGAAGTAGCCTGACTTGTCCTCCTCGAAGCGGATGGTCTCGAAGGCCTTCTGGATCAGGGCCGCCCGCGCGGCCTGGTCCTCCACGCCGGAAAGCGACGCGGCCAGGGCCTCGGCCAGCACCGAGGTGGCCACCATGACCTTGTCCTCGTCCTGCTGCCGCACCACCTGCCCCATCTCCGTGGAGCTCTCGCGCATGAGGAAGGACGTGACGTCCCAGTACCCCCCGAGCGCGGCCCCCAAGGCCAGGAAGACGAGCAGAAAAATGACCTGTATCCGACGATTGATGCTCATTGTGCGCAGCATGATCCCCTCCTCACTACTGCTTCGACAGAACTGGTATGTGAACACTGTTCACATCTTTTGGAAGAACGCTGCGGCGGCGTCCGCAATGCGCATGAACACCATGCGCACGCCGAGCCGAACGGTTGCCGCCGCCTGTTCGTCGTCAATGAATATCGGTGGATGGAAAACGACTGGTCTGTGCTGTGCCCCTCGTCCGCCCGGCAGGACGCCGGAACGGAACTTCCCGCCGCGATTGCTATGCCTATCCCAGGATGAAGTCAAAGGCGTGACGAGGGAGGGCGCCGCCCTCCCTTTACCCTCCCGGCAGGAAGGGGCTCCTCGCCCCTCCCTGCACCCACCCCCGCAAGGGGTGACCCCTTGACCCGCTTCGCACGCGAGGCTTGGGCAGGACGGACGGAAGGGGGCCTGGGCGTGGAAGGATCGTGCAGGGGAGAGGCTTGTCGCGTGCGTCGGCTCGGTCGGAAGACCGGGCCGTTTTTTTCGCCCTCCGCCGGGGACGGCGGAAGCCGAAAAATCCGGCCCGACCGCATCTCCTTTGCCCGCGGCGCTCACAGCGAGCGCATATGCAGGTCTTCGGCAAAGGAGAGAGGAGAGACATGGGAGGAGGCTTTGCGTTCGGAGGTGGAGGGGCATGGGGAGGTCACTCCCCATCGGCAACTGTGCCCGGGATTTTCGCGTGGTCCGAGCGCAGCGAGGCTCACGCGAAAATCCCGGGCACTCCTGTCCTGCGGCCCTCCACGCCCAGGCGGCCTCTGCCCGCTCGTCAGTCGTGCCGCATGCGAAGGGGGTCCAGGCTCAGCCTGG
The DNA here is from genome assembly GCF_000422205.1 of Desulfovibrio sp. X2. Taxonomy (NCBI): domain Bacteria; kingdom Pseudomonadati; phylum Thermodesulfobacteriota; class Desulfovibrionia; order Desulfovibrionales; family Desulfovibrionaceae; genus Desulfovibrio; species Desulfovibrio sp. X2. The sequence continues at coordinate 15,657 of NZ_ATHV01000025.1, read as the reverse complement.
CGCAGGGAGGGTCCAGGGAGGGGGCGCGCAGCCCCCTCCCTGGCCGCCGGAGGCATCTTCCTCCGGGGCTTGGCCTGACCTCCGGTGCCTAGTCCTTCTTCAGCCGGCGTCCGGCGGAGAAGGCGGGGGCGACGATTTCGCCCAGGCGGGCGTAGCTTTTGGCCACGCCGGAGAGGTAGACGAGGGGGTCGATCTTGATGGGGTCGGGCAGGCCGTTGGTGACGCAGGTTTCGCTGACGTGGGCCTCGAGGATTTCGCCCAGCACGAGGACGTGGGTGCCGAGTTCGACGGTGCGGTCGAGGCGGCATTCGAGGTTCAGGGGGCATTCCTCGATCATGGGAGCGCCCTGGGTGCGTCCGTTGAACACGGTGAAGCCGCAGGTTCCGGCCTTGTCGTCGCTGCTGCCGCTGACGATGCCGCAGTAGTCCGCCTGTTCGGCCATGGAGGCGGTGGGGATGTTCACGGAGAAGGCGCGGTTCTCGAGGATGCCTTTCATGGTCAGGCGGGAGGGGCGCACGGCCACGCCGATCATGGGCGGGGTCTGGTTGACGATGCCGCCCCAGGCGGCGGTCATGAAGTTGGGGCGGCCCTCGACGATGCTGCCCAGGAGCATGACGGGCATGGGGTAGAGCAGGGGCGAGGGGCCCATCTGGATCTTGCGCACGGGTGTTCCTCCGGGGTCGCGGTTCAGAAGAAGTCCATGGCCCGTTCGTTGGCGAAGAAGATGCGGCGCTTGGGATCGGGCGTGCCGTCGGCGGGTTTCCCCTGGCCCAGGGCCATGCGGTAGCCGAAGGTGATGAAGAGCTGGCCGGACTCGAGCCTGTCGGGCTTGAGGGTGAAGTCGAAGGGCACGCCCTTGGTCGGGTCGAAGGGGCCGGGCAGGTAGACGCGCAGGTCGTCGGTCACCACGCCGCCGTTCTTGTCCGCGACGTAGGCGGAGAGCCAGAGCTCGTCGATCCAGTCGGCCCACTTGGGCAGGTCCTCGGTGAGGGGATAGGCGGTGCCGCGCACGCGGAAGCGGTCGGTCTCCGGGGTGGTGACGAAGACGAAGCGCCAGTACTTGAGCGTCACTTCCTCCTGCTGGCCCATGGTCCAGGGGGTGCGCGCGAGGTGGCGCACGCTCATGTGGGCGCAGCCTGTGAGCAGGCCCGCCGCGAGGAGCAGGAGGGCCAGCGCGAGGGCGGCGCGCGGCCGGGCCCGGAGCTGTCCGGGCAGGGGGCCGCGAGGGGTCGCGGAAGGGGTTTTCGGCGCGGATACGGGCATGGACGTCGGCTCCGGTTGTCGGTTCCTCGGCGCCTGTCTAGCAGACGCGGCGGGCAAAGGAAACCTCGGCCCGGGCCGTCGGGCCGGGGGGCGGGCCGGGAGTCAGGCCAGGAGGGCCGGGACGAGGCGGCCCGCCGTGGAGAGTTCGCGTTCGTGGTCGCGCCAGGCCGGGTCCAGCTCGGCCACGCGGCGCCAGAAGGCGGGCGAGTGGTCGAGGCGGCGCAGGTGGGCCAGCTCGTGGAAGAGGACGTAGCGCGCGAGGTGGGGGGGCAGGAAGAGCAGGCGGCAGTTGAGGCTGATGGTGGCCCTGGCCGAGCAGCTGCCCCAGCGGGTCTTCTGGTCGCGGATGACGATGCGGCCGACCTCCTCGCCCGCCTCGTCGGCCAGGCCGCGCAGGAGCGGGGGGAGGTGCCCGGCGGCGCGGCGGCGCACGAAGGAGAGGAGGGTTTCGCGCACGGCGGCGGCATCGCCCTCTCCGGCCAGGAGCAGGCGGCCGGGCGAGGCGTGCAGGCGCAGGGCCCCGGGCGAGGGGCAGCGGGCCACGGCGAGGGTCTCGGCGCAGGCGCGCAGCTCGAGGGCTTCGGGCATGGGGGGCGGCTCGCCGGGAGCGCGTCCGTGGCGGGCCTCGAGGCGGGCCGCGGCGCGGGCGATCCAGTCGGCGCGTTCGGCCACCAGGCGGGCGGCCAGGCGCCTGTCCACGCCGGGGGGCGCGACCACGCACAGGCCGTCGCGCATGCTGAGGCGCAGGCTCATGCGCCGGGCGCGGCGGCTGATCTTCAGGGTGAACGGCGGCAGGGCGGCCGCGGAACCCTGAGTATCGGGAAAGACAGGGGAATTCGGGAAATCGGGATGCACGATGAGGTTGCCTCCAAGACCGCGCGGCGCTACAAGCGGGGACTTCGGCCGCATGGGCCGGATTTCGCGCGAGGCCAGCCGCTAGAGATGCATCCCAAGCTCACGATCGTCAACCTGCCGGTGACGGGCGAGTTCCGCCCCACCAAGCGCGCGGCCGACGACCGCGGCGAGCTGCACCTCATCGAGGACGGGGCCTCGTTCGGCCATCTGGCCTGCTTCACGCTGCGGCCCGGCCCCGGGCGCTTTCGGGGCGGGCATTCCCACCGCGTGCGCAGCGAGCATCTCTACGTGGTCTCGGGAAGCTTCGAGATCGAGTGCGCGGACCTGGACACGGGCGAGCGCTTCGCCCTGCGGCTTGCGCCGGGCGACAAGGCCGTGATCCGGCCGGGGCTGGCCCACCGCCTGCGGGCCCTGGGCGAGGCCGGGGCCGGGGAGGCCACGGCGGTGGAGTACTACGAGGGCGCGTACGACCGGGACGACGACATCCCCTACGCCTTCGACGGCTGATCTTTCTGCATTTCTACTTGGCCGCGCTTCTCCCTGGCCGCACTTCTACCTGGAGTCTCACGATGCGCGATTCGCGCCGCATGTACATCTTCCTCCTGCTGCTGACCGTGGCCTCGTTCCTGGGGCTGCAGGGCTGGCGCACGCTGCTCAACAACTTCGCCGTGGACGTGGCCCACATCGACGGCATGGGCATCGGCATCATCCAGTCCGTGCGCGAGATTCCGGGCTTTTTGGCGATGTTCATGGTCTATCTGCTGCTGCTCGTGAGCGAGCACCGTCTGGCCGCGCTGTCCATGATCGTGGTGGGGCTCGGGGTGGGGCTCACCGGGTTCTTCCCGAGCTTCCTCGGCCTGGTGGTGACCACGATCGTCATGTCCACGGGCTTCCACTGCTACGAGACCATGAACCAGTCCCTGACGCTGCAGTACTTCGACCGGGGCACGGCGCCGCTGGTGCTCGGGCGCATGCGCTCCGTGGGGGCCTTGACCAACATCGCGGTGGGCGGGGTCATCTGGCTGGCGGCGTCGCACCTGGACTATCCGGAGATGTACGCCTGGATCGGCGGGGTGGTGGTGCTGCTCGGCATCATCTGCCTGCTCTTCGACCCGAGCCGCAAGGACCTGCCGGTGCAGCGCAAGAAGATGATCTTCCGCCGCCGCTACTGGCTGTACTACGTGCTGACGCTGCTGGCCGGGGCCAGGCGGCAGATCTTCGTGGCCTTCGCGGTCTTCCTGCTGGTGCAGCACTTCGACTTCAGCGTGCGCGAGGTGACGATCCTCTTCATCTGCAACAACGTCATCAACTGGTTCCTGAACCCGCTCATCGGCAAGGCCATCAACCGCTACGGCGAGCGGGTCCTGCTCACGGCCGAGTACGCGGTCATGGTCGTGGTCTTCCTGACCTACGCCTACACCACGAGCAAGTACGTGGCCGCGGGCATGTACGTCGTGGACAACATCTTCTTCAACTTCGCCATCGCCATCCGCACCTTCCTGCAGAAGATCGCGGACCGCGAGGACATCGCGCCCTCCTCGACCATGGGCTTCACCATCAACCACATCACGGCCGTGGCCGTGCCCTTCCTGGGCGGCCTGGCCTGGATGGCGGACTACCGCTTCGTGTTCATCGCGGCCGCGGTGCTGGCCGGGTGCTCGGTGGTGGCGAGCCAGTTCGTGACGGGCCAGCTGCGGCTGGCGGACGAGAGGGCGGAGCGGGCGGCGGAGCGGGCCGCGGCCGGGGCGTAGGCCCGGCAACAGGTTCGGGCGGAGCGTTCGGGGGAGTCCGGGCAGGGAGGGGCGGACAGGCGGGCGCGGCGCCCGCGCGGCGGCCAAGGCCGCATTCCCGTGGACTTTCGGACCGTTTCGCGCTACGTCGCCTTGACTCGCGGACAATTCGCAGACTTCTCGCAGACGACTCGCAAACGACTCGCAGACGAGACCCGGGGCCCTGCGAGGCCCCCGGTTCAGGACAGTCCCAGGCCATACGGAGCGCGGCCGGGCCTTTTTCGCCCAAGCCGCAAAACCCCCAAACCGGGAGGAAGCCATGCGCGCCGCATCCCTGTTCCTGGCCCTGGCCGCCGCGATCTTCATCGCGGCCCCCTGTCACGCCGCCGAGCCCATCAAGATCGGCGCCATCTTTTCCGTGACCGGGCCGGCTTCCTTCCTAGGCGAGCCGGAGCGCAACACCGTGCAGATGCTGGCCGACGAGCTGAACGCCTCGGGCGGGCTGCTCGGCCGCAAGGTCGAGGTCATCGTCTACGACGACGAGACCGACGTGAACAAGGCCGTGCTCGCGGCCGACAAGCTGATCAAGAAGGACCGCGTGGTCGCGGTGCTCGGCCCCAGCACCTCGGGCAACTCCCTCGCCGTGATGAGCAAGTTCGAGCGCGCGCACATCCCGCTCGTCTCCTGCGCCGCGGCCGAGAAGATCACCTCGCCGGTCAACCCCTGGATCTTCAAGGTCGCGCCCTCCGACCGCCACGCCGCGGAGAAGATCCTCGAGGACGCGAAGTCCAAGGGCTACAAGCGCATCGCCATCATCACCGTGTCCGACGGCTTCGGCCAGTCCGGCCGCGAGGCGCTGAAGGAGCTCATCCCGGCCCAGGGCTTCACGCTCGTGGCCGACGAGTCCTACGGCCCCAAGGACACGGACATGACCGCCCAGCTGACCAAGATCAACGCCGAGAAGCCCGACGCCATCATCTGCTGGGGCACCAACCCCGGCCCGGCGGTCATCGCCCGCGAGCGCGTGCAGCTCGGCATGACCACGCCGCTGTACATGTGCCACGGCGTGGCCTCCAAGAAGTTCATCGAACTGGCCGGACCCGCCAGCGAGGGGCTGATCCTGCCTGCGGGCCGTCTGCTGGTCGCCTCGCAGGTGCCGGACTCCAACCCGGCCAAGGCCGTGCTCATGAAGTACGTCAAGGACTACGAGGCCAAGTACCACCAGCCGGTGTCCACCTTCGGCGGCCACGGCTACGACTCCTTCACCCTGGTCGCGGACGCCATCCGCGCCGCGGGCTCGGACAAGCCGCAGGCCATCCGCGACGCCCTGGAGAAGGCGGACATGTGGGGCACGGCCGGGCATTTCCAGATGTCCAAGACCGACCACAACGGCCTCTCCAAGGACACCTTCGAGCTGCTCGTCATCAAGGACGGCGACTGGAAGATCCTGCACTAGGGCCTTTCGGGGGCGGCTTTCGCCGCCCCCGAAGCCCGGCCCGCTTCCGGACCCGACGCATGAGCATAGCCGCCTACCTGCAGTTCCTCCTCTCCGGCCTGACGGTGGGGAGCACGTACGGCCTCACCGCGCTCGGCTTCACGATCATCTACAACACCACGGGCATCGTGAACTTCGCCCAGGGCGAGTTCGTGATGCTCGGCGGCATGTTCGGGGTCTGGTTCCTGCACCTGGGGCTGCCGCTGCCCCTGGCCCTGGTCCTGGCCGTGGCCGCGACCACCCTGGCCGGGGGGCTCATGGAGCGCCTCACCATCCGGCCGGTGCAGAACGCGCCGGTGCTCAACCTGATCATCGTGACCATCGGCGTCTCCATCTTCGTGCGCGGCCTCGTGCAGCTCGCCTGGGGCAAGGACACGCACATCCTGCCCGCGTTCACGGGCAGCGCGCCGATCATGGCGGCCGGGGCCGCGGTGCAGCCGCAGTCGCTGTGGGTGCTCGGCATCACGCTGGCGCTGCTGCTCGGGCTCAAGCGCTTCTTCTCCGGCACGCTCTGGGGCAAGGCCATGACCGCCTGCGCCTTCGACCGCAAGGCAGCCTTCCTGGCGGGCATCGCGGTCCGGCGCATGGTGCTCCTCTCGTTCATGATCTCGGCCGCGGTGGGCGCGGTGGGCGGGGTCATCCTCACGCCGCTGACCATGACCTCCTACGACGTGGGCATCATGCTCGGGCTCAAGGGCTTCGCGGCCGCGGTGCTGGGCGGCCTGGGCAACCCCTTCGGCGCGGCCGTGGGCGGGCTCATCCTCGGCGTGCTCGAATCCTTCGGCGCCGGGCTCGTCTCCTCGGCCTACAAGGACGCCTTCTCCTTCGTCATCCTGCTCCTGCTCCTCTTCCTCAAGCCGTCCGGCCTGTTCGGCAGAAGCTCCTCGGAGCGGGTCTGAGATGGGCCCCGGACGCGACGGATTCATGCAGGGCGGCTTCGCACGCGACCTGGCGGCCACGCTGGCCTTCGCGGCCCTGCTCCTGGCCCTGCCCCACGTGCTGGCCAACGACTACTACGTCTCGGTGCTGATCCTGGGCGCGCTGGCGGCCATGACCGCGGCCGGGCTCAACCTGCTCATCGGCTTCGCCGGGCAGGTCTCGCTCGGCCACGCGGCCTTCGTGGGCATCGCGGCCTACTCCTCGGCGCTGCTGACCACGCGCGCCGGGCTTCCGCCAGAGGCCGCCATCTGCGCGGCCGTGGCCCTGACCGTGGTCTGCGCCACGCTCATCGGCATCCCCACGCTCAGGCTCTCGGGCCACTACCTGGCCATGGCCACCCTGGGCTTCGGGGTCATCGTCTCCATCGTCTTCAACCAGGCGGTGGATCTGAGCGGCGGGCCGTCCGGCATGGTGGGCATCCCCAGGCTCTCGCTCCTCGGCTTCTCCTTCGACTCGGACCTTTCCTACTACCGCCTCGTGGCCTGCCTGCTGGCGGCCCAGGTGCTCTTCCTGCAGAACCTCATCCGCTCGCGCGCCGGGCGGGCGCTGCGCGCCATCCACACCTCGGAGGCCGCGGCCCGCTGCATGGGCGTGGACGTGGCCCGCACCAAGCTCTTCGTCTTCGTGCTCTCGGCTGGCTTCGCCGGGCTCTCGGGCGCGCTCTACGCCCACTACCTGGAGTTCATCGCCCCCTCGTCCTTCAACTTCCTGCACTCGGTGCAGTACATCGTCATGGTCGTGCTCGGCGGCATGGGCAGCATCTGGGGCGCGGTGGCCGGGGCCTTCTTCCTGACCGCCCTGCCCGAGTTCCTGAGCGCCTTCGAGGACGTGGAGACGCTGCTCTACGGCGCCATCCTCATCGCCTGCATCATGTTCCTGCCCGGCGGCATCGTCGGGACTATCGAGCGCGTCTGGGCGGGCCTCGCGGCCCGGCTGCGCGGCGCGCGGACGGGGCAGACCGGGCAGACCGGGCAGACCGGGCAGACCGGGAGCGCCGGGGCAGGGGAGGGCGGCAATGGCTGAGGCCGACGTGCCCGCGCGCGAGACGTCCGGGGCCCTCGTGCTCCAGGCCGAGGAGGTCAGCGTGCGCTTCGGCGGCGTGGCGGCCCTCACGCAGGCCTCGCTGCGCGTGGAGAAAGGCTCCGTCGCGAGCCTCATCGGCCCCAACGGCGCGGGCAAGACCACGCTCTTCAACGCCGTGACCGGCATGGTGCCCGCGGCCACGGGCCGGGTGCTCCTCGAGGGCCGCGACATAAGCGGCCTGCCCCCGCACGAGCGGGCGCGCGCGGGCGTGGTGCGCACCTTTCAGAACCTGCAGGTCTTCGGCAACATGAACGTGCTCGAGAACGTCATGACCGGCGCGCACCGCCGCCTGCGCTACACGGTGCTCGAGGCCGTGTGCAAGCTGCCGCGCTACTGGCGCGAGGAGAAAAAGGCCCGCGCCATCGCCCTGGACTGCCTGGATTTCGTGGGCCTCACGGACCTGGCCGGGGCCCCCGCGTCCGACCTGCCCTACGGCAAGCAGCGCCTGCTCGAGATGGCCCGCGCCCTGGCCGCGGACCCCGTGCTGCTCCTGCTCGACGAGCCCGCGGCCGGGCTCAACCCGCGCGAGACCAAGGGGCTGGGCGCGCTCATCCGGCGCATCCGCGACGAGCGCGGCGTGAGCGTGGCCCTGGTGGAGCACGACATGGACCTGGTCATGGGCGTGTCGGACAGCGTGACCGTGCTCTCCTTCGGGCGGGTCATCGCCCGGGGCACGCCCGCCGAGGTCCAGAAGGACCCCGAGGTCATCGCCGCCTATCTGGGCGGCGACGAGGGCGGCGACGAGGGCGAGGGGGACGCCTGATGCTGCGCCTGCGCAACGTGGACGTCTTCTACGGCAAGGTCCCGGCGCTGACCCGCGTCTCGCTCTCCGTGCGGCCGGGCGAGATCGTGGCCCTGGTGGGCGGCAACGGCGCGGGCAAGACCACCACCCTGGCCGCGGCCTCCGGGCTCCTGCGGCCCAGGTCCGGGGACATCGCCTTCATGGGGCAGGACATCCGGCGCATGGAGCCGGACCGCATCGTGGCCGCCGGGCTCTCGCACGTGCCCGAGGGCAGGCTCGTCTGGAAGCCCATGCGCGTGGAGGACAACCTGCGCCTGGGGGCCTTCTTGCGGCGCGACAGGCGGGCCGAGGTGGAGCGCGACCTCGAGGAGATCTACGCCCTCTTCCCCATCCTCGCGGAGCGGCGCCACCAGGCAGCGGGCACGCTCTCGGGCGGCGAGCAGCAGATGCTGGCCATGGGCCGGGCGCTCATGGCCGCGCCGCGCATGCTCCTCCTGGACGAGCCGAGCATGGGGCTGGCCCCGGGCGTGACGCGCGAGATATTTTCGCTCATCGTCAGGCTGCGCGAGGAGCGCGGCCTGACCGTGCTCCTGGTGGAGCAGAACGCCCGCATGGCCCTGCAGGTGGCGGACCGCGGCTACGTCCTCGAGACGGGCCGGGTCATCCTCCAGGGACAGGCGGACGAGCTCTTGCAGAACCGCGACGTGCAGCGCGCCTACCTGGGCCGCGACCTGGACGCCGAGCCCTAGGGCGCGGCACGCCGGGGACGGTCCGGAAAGACAAGGAGGCAGGCCGTGTATTTCGATCCCGAATACGAGCGCATGGACCGCGAGACGCTGGGCGACCTGCAGCTGGAGAGGCTGCAGTCCACGCTGACCCGCGTGGCGCGCAACGTCCCCCTCTACCGCCGCCGCTTCGAGGAGCAGGACATAGACGCGGACGACTTCCGCTCCCTCGACGACCTGCGCAATCTCCCCTTCACCACCAAGCAGGACCTGCGCGACAACTACCCCTACGGCCTCTTCGCCGTGCCCATGCGCGAGGTCGTGCGCATCCAGGCCTCCTCCGGCACCACGGGCAAGCCCACGGTGGTGGGCTACACGCGAAACGACGTGCGCCGCTGGGCCCGCCTGGCCGCGCGCATCCTCACCGCGGGCGGCGTGTCGCGCGACGACCTCGTGCAGGTGGCCCTGCACTACGGCCTGTTCACCGGGGGGCTCGGCTTCCACTACGGCTGCGAGGAGCTCGGCGCCTCGGTCATCCCGGCCTCGTCCGGAGGGACCAGGCGGCAGGTCACGGTCATGCAGGACTACCGCACCACCGCGCTTGTCTGCACCCCCTCCTACGCCCTGCACCTGGCCGACACCATGGACGAGATGGGGCTGAACACCAACTCCCTGTCCCTGCGCTACGGCCTGTTCGGCGCCGAGCCCTGGTCCGAGGGCATGCGCCGCGAGATCGAGGCCCGGCTCAAGGTCACGGCCACGGACAACTACGGCATCTCCGAGCTCATGGGCCCGGGCGTGGCCGGGGAGTGCCTGGAGCGCCGGGGGCTGCACGTCAACGAGGACCATTTCCTCTTCGAGGTCGTGGACCCGGGCAGCGGCGAGCCCGTGGCCCCGGGCGAGGTCGGCGAGCTCGTGGTCACCACCCTGACCAAGGAGGCCTTCCCCCTCATCCGCTACCGCACCGGCGACCTCACGCGGCTGCTCGACGGGCCCTGCCCCTGCGGCCGCACCTTCCGCCGCATCTCCCGCATCATCGGCCGCAGCGACGACATGCTCATCGTGCGCGGGGTCAACGTCTTCCCGAGCCAGGTGGAGGCCGTGCTCCTGGAGAGCGAGGGCCTCGGGCCCCACTACCAGATCGAGCTTTCGCGCGGCGAGTCCCACCTCGACGAGGCCACGGTGCTGGTGGAGGCGGCCGAGGAGAGCACGGCCACGGGCTCGGTGATGCTGCAGGTGGAGCACGTGAAGAAGGTCGAGAAGCGGCTCGCCTCGGAACTCGGCGTCTCCTTCAAGGTGCGCATGGTCGAGCCCAGGAGTCTCGCGCGCTCCGAGGGCAAGGCGCGCCGCGTGGTGGACAAGCGCAGCCTCTGACCCGTTTCCCCGGCGCATCCCCCCGCGCATCCCCCGGTGCATCCCCCGGCGGACCCCGCGCACCCGGCGGACCCCGCGCACCCGGCCCCCCGCGACGCGGTCGAGGTGATTTTTTCGCCTTTGGGGGCCTGTCCCGTCTTTCCCTGTGGGGGCAGGTGCTGCTATGCTCTGTGCGCTACCGATTTTCAGGATCCGCGGCATCCTTTCTCCCCGCCCGCTCCGTTCGCGCGGTCGGCCGCGGGGAGGCGGCGGGGACCGGCGAGATCCCGGACGAGGCGACCGGAACAGGATGGGGGAATGACCGGCCGGACGTACGCGCTCCTTCGCGCACCCTTCGGTGCACTTTCCGCTGTCTTTTCACGCACGTTTCCGTGCGCCTTCCTCTGCGCCCTCCTCTGCGCGCTCCTCGCCCTTCCCGCGCCGTCCGCGGCCGCCGGGCAGGACGACGGTGAGGTCGTGCTCGGCATGTCCGCGGCCTTCAGCGGTCCCTCGCGCTCGCTCGGCATGGAGCTCTACCGCGGCGCCATGGCCTACTTCGCCGACCGCAACGCGCACGGGGGCATCTTCGGCCGCTCCTGGCGCATCGAGGCGCGCGACGACGGCTACGATCCCGACCGCGCCGTGCGCAACACCATCGAGTTCCTCACCGACGACCGCGTGCTGCTCCTCTTCGGCTACGTGGGCACGCCCACGACCACCCGCGTCCTTCCCCTGCTCAAGGGCTTCTGCAAGCACGGCGGGCTGCTCTTCTTCCCCTTCTCCGGAGCCCAATCCATGCGCGAGCAGCCCTACCTTCCCTTCGTCTTCAACCTCCGCGACTCGTACCGCGCCGAGACCCAGCGCATCGTGGACACCTGCTGCGCCCTGCACCGCACGCGCATCGCCGTGTTCTACCAGATGGACGCCTACGGCCGCAGCGGCTGGGACGGCGTGCGCCGCGCCCTGGAGGCGCGCGGGCTCTCCATCGCGGGCGAGGCCACCTACGCCAGGGGCCAGGGATTCTCCGCCTCCATGGCCCGGCAGGCCGCGCTCATCGCCCAGGCCAGGCCCGACGCCGTCGTCTCGGTCGGCTCCTACGAGGCCAGCGCGGCCTTCGTGCGCGACGCCCGCGCCGCGGGCATGGACGCGCCCATTTTCCAGCTGAGCTTCGGCGGCGGCGAATCCATGCTCGCCCTGCTCGAACGCGCCGCCGGGCAGGATGGCCGCGACTACGAGCGCGGCGTCTTCGCCACCCAGGTGGTGCCGAGCTACGAGGATGCATCCCTCGAAGCCGTGCGCGAATACCGCGCCGCCATGGACAGCTACGCGCCCCCGCCGCCGCCCTGCGCGCGGGGCGAGGGATACGCCCCCCTGCGCTACAGCCTGGTCAGCTTCGAGGGCTTCCTGGACGCCAAGGCCCTGGACGAGATGCTGCGCGCCGTAGGGCGCATCCCCGCGCGAGGCGAGCTGGCCGCCGCGGTCGCCGCCGCGGGCGACCTCGACCTCGGCATCGGCAGGGCCCTGCGCTACAGCCCCACGGACCACCAGGGGCTCAAGGACGTCTACCTGACCGTGGCCCGCGGCGGCACCTTCGTGCCCGCGACCCCGGCCGACATCGAGAGGTGGCGGCAATGAAGCTCTCCCGCCTCTTCACCCGCACCCTGCTGCTGACCGTGGCCGTCTTCGGGGTCATCGCCCTGTGCAACGCCGTGCTCATCGCCCGCACCCTGCACCAGAGCATGACCCGCGAGTTCACGGCCAAGGGCGAGGCCGTGGCCCGCAGCATCGCCAACACCTCGGGCGAGCTGCTCCTGAACCGCGACGCCTCCACCATCCAGTCCTACCTCGACCTCTATCTCGAAATATCCGGCATCTCCTACGTCTTCGTCACGGACCCCAAGGGCGAGGTCCTGGCGCACACCTTCGTCCCGGCCATGCCCGCGGCCCTGCGCGGCCTGCATGACACCCCTCCCGGACCCACGGTGCGCACCGTCGGCGCCGACGGCAGAAGCTACATCGACGTGGCCATGCCCATCCTCGCGGGCGTGGCCGGGTTCGTGCACGTGGGCATGGACCAGCAGGCCATCACCCGCTCCATCACCCTGGCCATCCTCAAGCAGCAGGGCATCCTCGCGGCCATCATGGGGCTTTGCCTCATCGTCCTCTTCGTCCTCGTGAACCGCATCTCCCGGCCCCTGGTGCACCTCGCCGAGTACGCCAAGCGCCTGGGCGACCAGGACTTCTCGGCCGACGTGCCCATCGAGTCCGACGACGAGATAGGCATCCTGGCCCGCACCATGCGCTCCATGGCCCTGCAGATCCGCGGCCTGGTCTCGCGCCTGGAGCACGAGGTGCAGGTCACCCGCCACGACCTGCAGGACGCCCTGACCCACCTGCGGACCATCATCGACAGCCTGGCCGACGGCCTGCTCGTCATCGACGTGACCGGCCGCGTGGTCCAGTTCAACCCGGCGCTCCTCGAGATGTTCGGCTTCACCCCGGACACCGACCTCACGGGCAAGGACGCGCGGCTCATGTTCCCCTCGGACCTCGCCGCCCTGGCCGGAGAGGCCAAGGGCGGCCACGACGGCGCCCGCACGGCCGAGATCGCCCTGTGCGACGGCAACACCGGCAAGGCCGTGGCCCGGCCCGTGCTCGCCCGGGGCGAGGGCTCGCCCGCCTGCCTGGGCACGGTCATCCTGATCCGCGACGTGACCGCAGAAAAGGAGATCGACCGCATGAAGACCGACTTCATCACCACGGTCTCCCACGAGCTGCGCACTCCGCTCACCTCGGTGCTCGGCTTCGCCAAGATCATCGCCAAGCGCTTCTCCGAGATCGTCAAGCCCCGGCTCCCGGACACCGACCCGCGCACCGGGCGGGCCGCGCGCCAGATCGAGGACAACCTCGCGATCATCGTCTCCGAGGGCGAGCGCCTGACCGAGCTGATCAACGACGTGCTCGACATCTCCAAGATGGAGGCGGGCAAGATCGAGTGGCGCATGCGCGAGACCGACCTCTCCGGCCTCGTCCGCCAGGCCGTGGCCTCCATCCGGCCGCTCATGGAGCAGAAGGGCCTTGCCTGCCGCGTGGAGATGGCGGACAGCCTGCCCCTGGTCCGCATCGACCGCGACCGCATCATCCAGGTCCTGGTCAACCTGCTCTCCAACGCCCTCAAGTTCACCGCCCAAGGCTCGGTCACCGTGACCGCCGAGGCCGACAAGGGGCGCATCTACGTGACCGTCGCGGACACCGGCGCGGGCATCTCCGAGCGCGACCAGTCCGGCATCTTCGAGCGCTTCAAGCAGGCGGGCGACACGCTCACCGAAAAGCCCAAGGGCACGGGCCTCGGCCTGCCCATCTGCCGCTACATCGTGGAGTCGCACGGCGGCCGCATCTGGGTGGAGAGCGAACCGGGCAAGGGCAGCGCGTTCCATTTCACCCTCCCCCTCTCCGACCAGACCCGCGAGTTCGAGGCCGCGCCCCCGCTGGCCCAGAGCCGCCCCCTGAGCCCCTACCAGGTCCGTTGCCAGCGGGACGGCAACGGCACCCCGCGCATCCTCGTCGTGGACGACGAGGCGCACATGCGCCTCTACCTGCGCCAGGTCCTCGAAGGCGAAGGCTTCCTCGTGCAGGACGCCGAGGACGGCTTCAAGGCCCTGCAGGCCGCGGTCACCAACCCGCCCGACCTGATCACCATGGACCTCATGCTGCCGCACATGGACGGCGGCACCGTCATCCAGGCCCTGCGCTCGAGCCCGGCCACGCGCGACGTGCCCGTGCTGGTCATCACCGCCCTGGACGGGGGCGAGACCAAGGGGGCCGACGCCTCCCTGACCAAGCCCGTGGACGAGGAACGCCTGCTCGCCGCCATCCGCGCCTTGCTGCACGGCGGCCCGACCACCGGCGGCCCCTGCATGGTCCTCTCCAAGGGCGGAATCCGGGAATACGAAGGGCTGCCCATGATCTGCCAGGGACAGGTCGCCTACTGCGCCGTGGAGGAGATCGAGGAACGCCTCGCCCGCGGCTTCTCCGGCACCGTCTTCATCCCCTCCGGCCTCACCCGGGGGCTCGACCTCTCCCGCCTCGCCTCCTCCGGCCGCGCCCAGGTCGTCATCCTGCCCGAGGCCGAGCCGGGCTAGGCTTCCCCCGCGGCCTCCTTGTGGGCCGCCCCGTCATGCGCTAGACAGGGCGGAATCAGGAGAAGGCCATGACGCAGGAAAAACCCATTCCCGAGCTTCCCGAAACCGTCAGCGCCCTGGTCCGCCTCTGCTTCGACGACAAGGCCACGGCGGCCGAACTCGTCCGTCTCATGGCCGCGATCCCGGAACTGGCCGCGCTCTTCCAGACCATCGCCCGCAGCGGCTACTTCGGCGGCGGCTTCTGCGTGGGCTCCCCTGTCCAGGCCGTGGTGCGCACCGGCTTCCCCTTCGCCCGCAAATGGGCCGCCGTCTCCGCCCTGAGCAACCTCATGCGCTCGGGCGGGCACAGCCTGGGCACGAGCGACTTCTGGCGCCGGGCGCTCTGCCGCGCCGTGGTCGCCGACTCGCTCGAGGACTACTTCACCGCCCGGCCCCCAAGCGAAGCCTGCGTGGTCGGCTTCCTCTGGGAATCCGGCTGCTTCTTCGCGCCCCAAGGCTGCTCCGGCGGCACTGCCGCGCGCCTGAGCGCCCAGGCCATGCGCGTCTGGGGCGTGCCCGAGCGCTGCCTCGCGGACTTCGCCCCCGCACACTCGCGCCCGCCCACGCCCGACGATCCCCCCCTGTGGCGCTTCTGCCACGTGGCCGACACCTTCGCCCGCCTCTGCTTCGGCTCGGAACAGGACATCCACGCCTTCCTGCTCGACGCCCAGCAGCTCCTCGGCGTCCCCGAAACCGAGGTCGAGGACCTGGTCATCGGCTCCCTGGGCACCCTCTACGGCATCTCCGAAAAGCTCGTGGCCACGGACGACGTGCGCCAGGGACTGCGCGACCTCATCGCCAAGGCCAGCCACACCTTCCGCGACCTCTTCGCCAGGGTCGCCAAGGAGGCCCCGGAAAACCTCCCCACCCTCGAAACCCTCGACGTGGCAGCCGCCCGGCCCGCCCTGGAAGCCATGGCCCACGAGCTGCGCAACCCGCTCATGGTCGTGGGCGGCTTCGCCCGCCGCCTCGCCGCGGCCCTGGACAGCTCCTCCAAGGAGCACGAATACGCCCAGATCATCCTGGAGCAGGGCCGGCGCCTCGAAGACCTCTTCAGGGACATGGAGGCCGCCGGGTAGGGCGCAGCCGTGAAGATGCCTCCGGCGGCCAGGGAGGGGGCTGCGCGCCCCCTCCCTGGACCCACCCTGCGCAAGGGGTGACCCCTTGACCCGCTTCGCATGCGGGGGTTGGGCGGGACGGGCGGAAGGCCGCCTGGGCGTGGAAGGATTGTGCAGGGGAAGGCCTGGCGTGCGCGTCGGCTCGGTCGGGAGACCGGGCCGTTTTTTTCGCC
>NZ_ATHV01000024.1 GCF_000422205.1 Desulfovibrio sp. X2 | reverse complement strand
GCGCTTTGGCGCGAGTCTTACGGATGCCGACAGCAGCGCTGCGGCGGCTTTAGCAAGCCGAAAACCACGTTTTCGGCGCAGCGATCTTCCGCAGAATACGGCTTTGCGTATTCTGCGGACGTCACACTAGAGAGCCACGGTCAGGTCGCCTGCCTGCTGGGCCTGGTGCAGGGCCTTGTCCAGGCGCGCCAGGAAGCTCTCCAGGTCGTCGTCCTTGCGGCACTCGGCCACGCCGCAGGAGAGCGTCACGCGCACTCCCTTGTCGAAGGTGGCCTCGGCGGCGCGGCCGCGCAGGCTCTCGGCCCTGAGCACGGCCGTGGCGCCGCCCACGTGCGGGGCCAGGAGGATGAACTTGTCGCCGCTGAAGCGGGAGAGCAGCTCGTCCTGGCCGAGGTCCTGGCCGAGCAGCCCGGCCAGCGCCTGCAGCACGTCGTCTCCGCCCACCTGCCCCAGGACGGCGTTGACGCGCGCGAAGCGGTCCACGTCCAGGGCCACGGCCGCGAGTTTGGTCCCGTAGCGGCGCACGTACTCCACCTCGCGGCGCAGCACCTCTTCCAGATGCCTGCGGCTGGAAAGCCCGGTCAGGTTGTCGCGGCCCACCCAGGCGTCCAGTTCGGCCCGGGCCTGGGACAGCTCGCGGCGGTCGTCCTCGGCCGCCTGGATGAGGGGCCGCACGACCACGAAGAACTGGTAGAGCAGGATCGCGGCGACGGCCAGGAAGGCGGCGTAGAGCATGCGCCCGGAGTGCTCCTGCTCGGCCTTGTCCACGGCGTGGGCGGCGCGGGCCACGGCGTCGTAGCCGTCGGACAGGGCGTTCACGGCCGCGTCCTGCACGGCGGCGAGTTCCGCGTCGGCCAGGGGCCTGCCTTCGGGCCGGGCCGCGGCGAGGATGCGGGCGAAGTCTTCTGCCTGCGTGCGCAGGACGCCGCGGTCGCTCGGCAGGATGCGGGCCGCCGCGGGCTCGGCCAGGAGACCGGCCACCTCGGGGTCGTCGCCGTAGAGCTCGCGCTCCCCGTCGCCCAGGCGGCGCAGTTCGGCGCGCAGCTCGGCGTGCGACACGGCGTCCTCGCGCGAGGCGAGCACGGCCAGGCGCATGACGCGCAGCTGCTGTTCGCGGGCCAGCTCCGTGACGCGCACGGCCTGTGAATGCACGGCCTGCGCGCGATAGCCGCTGGCCACGGCCACGAGCACGGCGCAGAAGAGAAGCGCCGCCGTGGCGGCGTAATGGATGCGCTGGGCGTTCATGGGGTTCGTCCTTTTGCCCTTTCTCTACCGTCTCGGCCGCGCCACGGCAACCCGCGGTGCGCGCGTCCCGGCAGCGCCCTGCCGTCTTGCGGCAGGAAGACGGATCAGGAGCGGCGGGGAGGGGCTAGAAATCCGGCGTCCACTCGATCTCCAGGGCGCCGCCTATGGAGTGGCCGGTCCTGAGGTTGCTCGTGCTCTGCCCCGCGCTGTCGTAGAAGGAGAGGACGCGCGGCAGGAAGTAGCGGGGGACGAGGCGCACGTCCAGGCCGGGCGTCAGGCGCACGGTGATGGGCAGGCCGATGGAGGTCTCGTTCATGTCCACGTAGCCCTTGTTCTGCACGGTGCTGTTGTCGGCCAGGCGGTAGATGCGGCGGCGGCGCAGGTATTCGATGCCGAACGAGACCCGGCCCGTGTTCTCGGGCGAGATGCCGAGATGGGTCAGGAACCACGTCTTGAGGCGCGATTCGGGCAGGTCCAGGCGCACGCGCAGGCCGAAGCGGGGCAGCACGTTTCCGCCGCGCACGCGCACCGCCGAGGCGTCGCCCTCGAGCCCGAGCCTGAACCCCCTGTAGACGTCCACCGTGGCGTGGCCGAAGACGCCGAGGCCCAGGGCGTCGTCCGGCTGGGTCTCGAAGGCCATGTCGGCCAGCGCGCCCGCGTAGTATTCCAGGCGCTCGTAGTCCCCCCGGAAGAGGTCGCGGCCGACGTAGTAGCGGTGCAGCGTCTCCCAGGGCGTGCCCTGGCTGTTGCCGAAGTGCAGCCGGCTGGCGTTGTTCCAGAAGAAGTCGCGGCGTTCGTAGCCCGCGTTCCACACGCCCCACTTGGCGCGCAGGTCGGTCTCCAGGTCGCCGTACCAGGCCTGGTTGCCGGTCACGCCCACGCGGCCGGACGACCCCTCGGAAAGGCTCACGGAGAATTTGGGGATCGGCGGCAGGGGCTTGGCGGTCTGGCCCGCGCCGGGTCCGGCCTCCGCGGCCTGGGGGACGGCCGCGTCCGGCCCCGCGGCGGCCTGCGCCGGGGCAGCAGCCGTCCCGGCAGACGCCTCGGCAGACGTTTGGGGAGACGCGGCCTCCTGGGCCAGGGCCCGGACGGGGACGGACCATCCGACCCCGAGCAGGAGCGCGGCCAGGCAGCAGGCGAGGAGCCCCGATACGAGACGTGCGGGGCACGGGAGCGGCCGCGGGGACCGGCCGAAGGGCGCGTGAGGCGAGGGGTCCATAGAACGAGCATCCTTGCCTCCGGGGCGACCCGCTGTCAACGCGCGCGGCGCGGCGAGCGCCTTTCCCGGTCCTGCCTCCGCATGCCGCGCCAAGCCCTCCGGGCGCCTTCCCCGGGCGGTCGGCCGCCAGGAAACAGGATTGATCGTTCAATCAACCATCTGATTAAGGCTTGGCACCGCCATTGAAGGCTGCTAAATTGAATTTGTACAGAAATACAAAAGACATCCGCCGGAGAACCGCCTGCAGGGCAGGGGTTCCCGCCGCAATCCGAGGTGGGTCGGGCAGCGGCCATGCGGCGGTATCGTTCGAGGGGGGCCCGGAAGCGCACGTGCGCGCGGACGGGATCCCGGGAGCGCCCGAACGGCCGTTCACCCCGCTGCGCAGGCAGCCGGGAACGGCCGGGTCCCGAGGGTGCGCGGCGCGTCCGGGTGGCAGGGTCTTCAACCCACCGAGGCTTTCATGAAAACGAAAGTGGTCCTTGCATTCATAGTCGTCATCGGCATAGTACTCGCGGCCTGCGCCCTGCTGAGCGGGCAGCCCGCGGTCGCCGCCCTGGCGGCGCTGGCCTGGCTGCTCAGCACGATTTTCCTCGTCATCGCGGGCAGGAGCGCGGCCCGGAC
Organism: Desulfovibrio sp. X2; assembly: GCF_000422205.1. Lineage (NCBI taxonomy): Bacteria > Pseudomonadati > Thermodesulfobacteriota > Desulfovibrionia > Desulfovibrionales > Desulfovibrionaceae > Desulfovibrio > Desulfovibrio sp. X2. Next base: position 49,155 of record NZ_ATHV01000024.1, on the reverse strand, counting down.
CATCGACGCTGTGGCCGCGGGCTACGACGCCCTGCGCGCCGGTTCCTTCGCCGGGTCCGGGGCAGCGGCCCCGCTCATGGACACCGCCCGCCTGCGCGAGGCCGAGAAGGCCTGCCTTTCCCACATCAGGCACCGCCTCGGCCGCGCCGAGGCCATGCTCGCCAACATCATCACCCCCATGGCCGTGATCAACGAGGACGGCACCATCCAGTGGCTCAACGAGGCCATGGTGCGCCTGACCGAGAACAGCGGCGAGCTCGCGGCCTTCCACGGCAAGAGCTTCTCGCGCTTCTTCTACGGCGACGACCGCGAGAACCTGGCCCAGAAGGCCCTGCGCGCAAACGACAAGCAGGGCTCCAAGACCGAGTTCGACACCAGGAAGGGCAACCACAAGTTCATCAGCGTCTTCGCCACGCCCATCCGGGATTCCGAGGGCGGGCTCATCGGCGGCTTCATCTCCGTGGCCGACTTCACCAACGTGGTCAACAAGGAGCGCTTCATCACCAGCCAGAACGAGCGCATCGCGCAGACGGTCAAGGAATCCTCCGCGGTCGTCCTGCGCCTGACCTCGGCCTCGGGCGAGATGAAGACGCAGCTCGAGCGTTCTTCCCGGGACATGGAGGAGCAGCGCACGCGCACCGCCGAGGTGGCCACGGCCATGGAGGAGATGAACGCCACCATCGCCGAGGTCGCCCAGAGCGCGGGCGAGGCCTCGCAGACCGCGGCCCAGGCCAACGACACCGCCGCCCAGGGCGCGGACCTGGTGAACAAGGTCACCTCGGTCATGGAGTCGGTCAACGCCAAGGCCGAGGGGCTGAAGACCGAGATGCAGGACCTGGGCGGACAGGCCCAGGGCATCGGGCAGATCATGCAGGTCATCACCGACATCGCGGACCAGACCAACCTGCTGGCGCTGAACGCGGCCATCGAGGCCGCGCGCGCGGGCGACGCGGGCCGCGGCTTCGCCGTGGTCGCGGACGAGGTCAGGAAGCTCGCCGAGAAGACCATGACCGCCACCAACGAGGTGGCGGGCTACATCAACGCCATCCAGGAGAGCGCCAAGCGCAACATGAGCGCCACGGACGAGACCACGCGCGTCATCCAGGATGCCGACACCCTGGCCCACTCCGCGGGCGACGCCCTGAAGAAGATCCTGGACTTCGTGCGACGCACCTCGGACCAGGTGCTGGGCATCGCCACCGCGGCCGAGCAGCAGTCCGCCACCTCCGAGGAGATCAACCGCTCCACGGACCAGATCCACCGCATCGCCGGGGAGACGGCCGAGAGCATGGCCCAGGCCGCCGAGACCCTGGACGAGATCGCCCGCCTCGCGGACGACCTCGAGACCACCATGACCAGGATGCAGGCGGAGGAATAGCCGCACACGGGCGCACGGTGCCCGTCATGCAGCCACGCGCGGGCCGGGGTTCCGAGAAAGGAATCCCGGCCCGTTCCTTTGCCCGAGGGACCAGGCGAGGACGCGGCGGCCGGACCGCGGCGGCCGCCCATCCGCGTCCGCCCGGACCGCGAGGCGGATCAGGAAGCCTTGGGAACGGGATGCCGGGGCAAAAGGAATGGCGGAGGGCCCCTTTTTCCACGGAGCGTGAAGAGTCCGGGCCCGCGCGTCTGCTGAATACGCGCGGGCCCGAATCTCTTCGCTGCGACGTCGCCGCAAGCGGCTTCGGGGCGGCCTGTCCTCAGCGCGAGAACGGCAGGAAGGCGAGGATCCAGAACAGGCCGATGAGGCAGCCGCCCCAGAGGTCGCTCGGCCAGTGGACGCCGAGCGCCACGCGCGAGGCGAGGCCTATGAGCAGCGCGGCCACGGAGAGGATGGTCACGAGGAGGCTCAGGCTGCCGCGCCCCCTGACCCAGGCCAGGATGGCGATGTAGCCGAAGGTGGTCATGTAGACCAGGGCGAAGATGGAGGGGAAGCCGAAGCCGGTCGGGGTTCCGCTCACGCCGATGAGGTCCGCCGAGGGGCGCGGCCGGGCCACGATGGGCTGCAGCCAGTGGCCGAGCACGAGGGAGAAGAGGAAGATGGGCACGGCGCAGGCGGCTGCCCGCCAGCCGCTGACGAGCCAGGCCACGACGACGGTTCCGGCCAGCAGGACGAAGCAGCCCGGGATGTCCGCTGTACGGCCGATCCAGTGGGCCCAGGCATCGGGCATGGGCACGTTGGTCTGCACCCAGCGCGCGAGGTCGAGGTCGGTGGGGAAGTAGGCCAGCCGGGAGGCCTTGTAGGCGGCCACGGCCGCCGCGAGGGCGACGACGGCCAGCAGCAGCACGTCGAGCACGCCCCGGCGTCCCGGCCTTCGCTTCGGCGACAGGCCGAGGGATTCGTCGTTGATCATGCGGTCTCTCTTTGTTCTCTGGTGTCTGTTCCACCGGCGCACTCGGCCTGCCGGGAAAGACTGCCGCGCGAGGGGGATGAGGAGGCAATCTGGGGAATTCCCGGGACGTACCGGGGCCTGACGGGAACGGGCCCCGGGGACGACCTGACGGCGGGCCCATGAAAGGGCCGGGGCCGCCTGCGGCCGGATGCGCCATTGGGCGCAGACTACCACCCTGGGAGCACATGTCAAAACATTCGGACGCCCAAAGGCGGCGTCATGCGGGCTTCGCGGGGCGGAGCTGTCCTGGCCGCAGGCGTTTTACCGGCACGGACGAAAAGGCGGACAACGGCTGGAAAATCGAGGAGGAACGCGGGGATGAAACTGATGCGGGGCGACCGCGCGGCGATGCCGGAGCGGGCGGGATGCGGGGAGAGCGGAGGCTAGCTGTCGTCGGAGCGTGACCTGGCCCTGGCCTGGGTGCCGGGCTCCTTGGCCTTGTGGGTCGCGGTCTCGGAAGACTGCTTCTTCTTGTGGTGGCGGGAGCGGCTTTTGGCGCTCGGGCCTTCGGCGGTGGTCGCCTTGGAGGCCTTGGCCTTGCGGGAGGCGGTTTTCTTGGATTTCGTGCGGCTTGCGGAGGCGGACTCGACGGAGGCCTTCCTGGAGGCCGAGCGCCGGGACGCCTTCGGGGCGTCGGCCTCGGCCACGAGCGTCGCGGAGGTGGAGCACTCGGCCTCGGCCACCTGGCGCGAGGAATGCTTCCTGGACTTGCGCGAGGACTTGCGGGATTTGGAGGACTTGGAGGACTGGGAGGAGGCCTCGGCCACCTCGGTGGAGCGGCGGTGCCTGCTCTTGACGCGCTGGTACTGGGGCAGGCGGACCTCGGGCAGGGCCTCGGCCACGGTCATGTGGTCCTCGACGGCCATGAAGCCCGCTTCCATGAGGCGGCGGTTCTCGCGGGCGCGCACGCTCGGGTTGGCGGCGCCGAGGATGACGCCGATGAGGCGCGTGTTGCCGCGCTTGGCGGTGGTGATGAGGTTGTAGCCCGAGGCGCAGACCCAGCCGGACTTGAGGCCGTCGGCGCCGGGGCAGCTCTCCAGCAGGGGATTGTGGTTGCGGGTCTGGATGCGGTTGTGCACCAGGGTCTTCTGGGAATGGTACTCCAGGGCCTGGGGATAGGCCCGCAGGTAGTGCTGGGCCAGGATCATCATGTCGCGGGCGGAGGTGATGTGCCCGGGAGCGGGCAGGCCCGTGGGGTTCACGAAGTGGGTCTCGTGCATGCCGATGGCCGCGGCCTTGGCGTTCATGGCGGCCACGAAGTCCGAGACGTCGCCCGCCACGTGCTCGGCCGCGGCGGTGCTGGCGTCGTTGCCCGAGGAGACGGCCATGCCGCGCAGGATGTCGCGCAGGGTGACCTTCTCGTTGGTCTTCAGGTGCATGCGCGAGCCGCCGGTGCGCGCGGCGTCGCCGCTCACGGTGATGACGTCGCCCAGCGACACGCGGCCCTGCTTGATGGCGTCGAAGACCAGGTACATGCTCATGACCTTGGTCAGGGAGGCCGGGGGAATCTTCTGGTCGGCGTTCTGCTCGAAGAGCACCTTGCCGGTGTTGAAATCCATGATGATGGCCGAACGGGCCTGGATCTCGCGTTGCTGATGCGGGGAAGCGGCGGAGGGAAGCGGGGAAAGGCAGAGGATCGCCAGGACGAAGCAGGCGAGGACCAGCCTTACGGGCAGAGCCGCGGCGATCGCACCGCCGGGCCTTACAGTATCATTCCGCATGGGACTCCTTTCCGCAGCGCAGGTGCATCGCGTTTCTCGACACCACCTAACGCCGGGCCGGGGCCAATGCAAGCGGAATCCGCGCCATGCAACGCTTTCATGGAAAAAAGCCCCGCTTCCCGCAGATGTCCGCAACGTCGGGAAACGGGGCTTTCACGCAGCAGCCATGCGCCGCTGCGGTCGAAAGGCGCGCGGGCTAGTCCTTCAGGTGCTCCTGGATGGACTTCACGCCGTCGCGCGGGACCGTGACGGTGCGGCCGTCGAGGTCCTTGAAGGTGTAGGTCTTGGAGCTCTCGTCGTACTCGGGCTGGCCGTGCGCGGTGTACTGCGTGCCGTCGCTCATGGACACCGTGTAGTTGTGCGCGCCGCAGGCGGTGAGGCCGCCCAAGGCGAGCACCAGGACCAAGGCGTAGAGAAAGCGCTTCATGCCTTTCCTCCATGGGGTTTGCGGGCGCTCGGGCATCGTTTCGGCCGCGCGAACGGACACGCGGCCGTGTCTTCCCTTGTGATCGCCTGTACCATGCCCGGGTGGACGCGGCAAGACGAGCCCCCGCCCAGGGCGGCTTCCCGCCCGCATCCGTCCGGATTCGGCCCGAAACGCCGGGCCAGCCCGCCGCCTTGCCCGCCCCCCCCGCATCTTGCCAGCGAGGCCGTTTGGGTATAGGCCGGTGCTGCCCCTCGGGGCGCCTTCGCAACTTCCTAACGGAGACCGCAGTGAACGGATCGGACGGCAGTACTAGACCCCGGGCGCGGAGCAGCCGCGCCACGACAGCACCGGACGCCCCGGTCCGCACGCGGCCCTGACCCTTTCCAGGCCTGCTGCGACCGCCGCCCGGCGGAGACGAGAGGCAGGCCATGGCTCACCACATCTTCATCGACGTGACCGTTTCGTCGCACGGCCGTAACCGTTGCGACCGAAGCGGCGTGCCATGTAGCGGCGGCCGCTTTTTGGCCCCTGCCCGCGCGCGCCGTGCGCCGGGCCCAGGGGCGGGCACGGGCGGTTCCGGCCTTTCGCGTCCGTCTTGGCGTCCGTCCCGGCGCCGTTTCGATCGGGAATGTCCGCGCGCACGGGTGACGCCATGAACATGCAGCAGATGATCTTCAAGCCGGGCCGCACGGAATCCGCCGGGCCCTGGGTCGTGGACGCGGCCATCCTCGCGGGCCTCATCGGCCTCGTGGGCCTGGTGGGCTGGCTGGCCCTGTCCGCGCCGCAGACCGTGAGCGGCCCGGAGATCTCCCTCTCGCTCTCGAGCCTGCCGTGGTACGCGGCCTATTCCGTGGCCCGCATGTTCGCGGCCTACGTGCTCTCCATGCTCTTCTCCATGTTCTACGGCTCCCTCGCGGCGCGCTCGCGCTTCGGCGAGGTCTTCATGCTGCCCGTGCTCGACGTGCTGCAGAGCGTGCCCATCCTCTCCTTCCTGCCCGTGGTGCTGCTCGGCTTCACCGCCGTGCTGCCCGAGAACCTGGCCGTGGAGCTGGCCTCCGTGGTGCTCATCTTCACGAGCCAGGCCTGGAACATCACCTTCGCCTGGTACCAGTCGCAGGTGACCATGCCCAAGGAGCTGAAGGAGGCCAGCGCCAACTTCCGCTTCAACCCCTGGCTGCGCTTCCGCACCCTGGACCTGCCCTTCGCCGGGGTCAGCCTCATCTGGAACAGCATCATGAGCTGGGCCGGGGGCTGGTTCTTCCTCATGGCCGCCGAGATCTTCACCGTGGGCCACCGCGACTTCCGCCTGCCCGGCATCGGCTCCTACCTCCAGGAGGCCGCCTCCCAGGGCAACGTGCGCGCCATCCTCTGGGGGCTCGGCGTGCTCGTGCTGGTCATCGTGGCGCTGGACCAGCTCGTCTGGCGGCCCCTGCTGGCCTGGGGCGAGCGCTTCAAGCTGACCATGGTCGGCAGCGAGGAGGAGCCCACCTCCTGGGTCTACGACCTGCTGCAGGGCTCGAACCTGCTCTGGGCCTTCCACGAGCGCGTCCTCGTCCCGGCCATGGAATGGATCGACATGTTCATCCAGAACCGCGTCCGCCCCTTCGACGGCCGCGTGGAGGAGCGCGCCCCGCTCACCTGGCGCTCGCGCCTGTTCATGGCCGTGGCCGGGGTCTTCGCCGTGATCGTGGCCGCGCAGGCCCTGCGCCTGCTCGGCCATCTGCCCTCGGCCCGCTGGGCCGACATCGCCGTGGGCCTTCTCGCCACCTTCCTGCGCGTCATGGCCGCGCTGGCCGTGGCCATGCTCTGGACCGTGCCGCTCGGCGTGGCCATCGGCTCCAACCCGCGCCTGGCCTCGTTCCTGCAGCCCATGGTCCAGATCGCGGCCTCGGTGCCCGCCACGGCCATCTTCCCCGTGGCGCTCATGTTCCTCGTGGGGCTCACCGGCGGGCTCAACCTCGCCGCGGTGCTGCTCATGCTCATGGGCACCCAGTGGTACATGCTCTTCAACGTCATCGCGGGCGCCTCCACCATCCCCCAGGACCTGAAGGACACCGCGGTGCTCCTCGGCCTGTCGCGCTGGACGCGCTGGCGCACCCTCGTCCTGCCCGCCCTCTTCCCCTACATCATCACCGGCGCGGTGACCGCGGGCGGCGGCGCCTGGAACGCCAGCATCGTCTCGGAGTACGTCAATTTCGCGGGCAGGAACATCTCCACCGTGGGCATCGGCGCCATCATCGCCCAGGCCACGGCCAGGGGAGACTATCCCCTGCTCCTGGCCGGGACCATGAGCATGGTCGTCACCGTGGTCCTGTTCAACCGCCTCGTCTGGCGCAGGCTCTACCGCCTGGCCGAAGAAAAGTTCCGCATGGAGTGATGCCGTGAAGACGCACGCCGCCCCCGTCGCCTCCTACGTCAAGCCCGACGCCCGAAACGCCCCCGCCGCGGGCGCCGGGACCGGCGCCGCCCTGGTCCAGCTCTCCCGCGTGGCCAAGGAATACGGCAGCGGCCGCAAGTTCATCGCCGTCGAGGGCGTGGACCTCACCATCCGCGAGGGCGAGTTCGTGGCCCTGCTCGGGCCTTCGGGCTGCGGCAAGAGCACCATCCTGCGCATGATCTCCGGGCTCATCCGGCCCACGCGCGGCGACGTGCTCTACCGCGGAAAGGTCCTCTCCGGGGTCAACCCGCACGCGGCCATCGTCTTCCAGACCTTCGCCCTCTTCCCCTGGCTCACCGTGCAGGAGAACGTGGAGGTGGCGCTCAAGGCCCGCGGCGTGCCGCCCGGGCTGCGCACCAACCGCGCCCTGGACCTGCTCGACCGCGTGGGCCTGGACGGCTTCGAGACCGCCTACCCGCGCGAGCTCTCCGGCGGCATGCGCCAGAAGGTGGGCTTCGCCCGCGCCATGGCCGTGGAGCCCGAGCTCCTCTGCCTCGACGAGCCCTTCTCCGCCCTGGACGTGCTCTCCGCCGAGACCCTGCGCGGCGAGCTCTTGGAGCTGTGGACCAGCGGCAAGATCCCCACCAGGGCCATCCTCATGGTCTCGCACAACATCGACGAGGCCGTGTTCATGGCCGACCGCATCGTGATCATGGACAAGGACCCCGGCCGCATCATCCGCGAGTTCCCCGTGGACCTGCCCCGGCCCCGCCAGCGCAAGTCGCACGACTTCCTGAACCTCGTGGACCGCGTCTACGCCATGCTCGCGGGCCAGACCCTCTCCCCGGACCTGGAGATGGGCACCGCGCCGGGCGAGCCGGGCGTCACCCGCCGCCTGCCCGCCATCAACGTCAACGAGATGGCCGGCCTCATCGAGCGCCTGAACGAGCTCGTGGACCACAAGACCGACATCTACCGCATCGCCCACGAGCTGAAGGTCGGCTCGGACTACATCCTCTCGGTCATCGACGCCGCGGAGCTGCTCGGCTTCGCCACCATCTCCGCGGGCGACATCAAGCTCACCCCGCTCGGCGAGACCTTCGGCGAGGCCTCCATCCTCGCGCGCAAGGAGATCTTCGCCTCCCGCCTGCGCCACCTGCCCTTCTTCCGCTGGCTCACGGACATGGTCCGCGCCGGAGGCGGCAAGGGGCTCTCGCGCGACGTCATCGAGACCGCCCTGGCCATCGAGTTCCCCGCGGCCGAGGCCGAACGCCAGGTGGACACCGCCATCAACTGGGGCCGCTACGCCGAGCTCCTCTCCTACGACGACGACGACGAAACCCTCTACGTGGAGCCCGCGGGCGGCCAGGCGGCGTAGGGCGCCGGACCGGCAGGCCGGGGCAGAGGCAGGAACGCCTCCGGCGGCCAGGGAGGGCTGCGCGCCCTCCCTGGACCCTTTGCGCCAGGCCGGGACTGGCCCCCCTTCGCGCGCGGCACGGCCGACGGCCGGGCAGACGAAGCCCGGGCGCGGCAGGCAGCGCGAAGGAACAAGGCGGACTTTTTCCGCGCACCTCGCCTGATCTCTTGCCCGCGCCCCTCTCCTTGGGTACACAATCGTGGGATCAGAGAGGAGCGCGCCATGTCGAGGTTCGTTGCCATCATCCACGCGCTGCTTGCGGGCGTCTTCGGCGGCCTGGTCAACAGTCTGGCGGTCTGGGGGTTCGGCGCCCTGGGCATCACCCCGCTGCTCGGCGCCGACATCGCCCCGCCCCTGACCACGGCCTGGCTCCTGCCGCGGCTGTTCTTCGGGGGACTGTGGGGGCTCTTGTTCCTCTCCTCGTGGCCGCGCGGCCGGGAGTGGGCGCGCGGCGCGCTGTTCAGCATCGCGCCCACGCTGTACATGCTCTTCAAGGTCTTCCCGCAGCTCGGCAAGGGCGTCATGGGGCTGGCCCTCGGCCCGGCCACCCCGCTGTGGGTCGTCTTCTTCAACCTCGTCTGGGGCGTGTCCGGCATCCTCGCCTACGATCTCCTGCGCCGCTCCCCACGGGCCGCCGCGTGAGCCCGCGGCCCGCAGGGGGGACGGGGGGAGCCGGGACCTCGGCTCTTCCCCTTCCTCTCGGCGGCTTTTTTCTGCTATGGCTGCATCGAGGGCCTTCGGCGGCCCGGCGCAGGCAGGACCTTCGGGCCCTCGGCGCACGGCCCGCCGCGCTTCGGCCGCAGCTCTCCCTGTCCGGCCCTCCCTCTCCTTCGCGCGCCGAGGGCAGCGGACGACGCGCCGCAGGATGCGCCGCCCGCCCTGAAGGACGGCACGGCCGGTGGGCCGGGCCGGAAACGTCCGTACGCCGGGAGGCTTCATCATGTTCGTGATTCTTGGAGCGACGGGACAGGTCGGGGGTGCCGCCGCGCGCGGCCTGCTCGACAGGAACATGCCGGTGCGGGCCGTGGTGCGCGACGTGGGCCGGGCCGACCCCCTGGTGGCCCGGGGCGCGCAACCCGCGCTGGCCGACTTCTCCGACGCCGAGGCCCTGGCCGCGGTCATGCGCGGCGCGGAGGGCGCCTTCGTCATGCTGCCGCCCAACTTCTCGCCCTCCAGGGACTATGCCGAGGCGCGCACCCTCGCGGCCACGCTGCGCAGGGCGCTGTCCGCCGCGCGGCCGGACCGGGTGGTCTGCCTCTCGTCCGTGGGCGCGCACAGGGAAAGCGGGCTCGGGCTCGTCACCCAGCTGCGCATCCTGGAGCAGGAGCTCGCCGCGCTCGACCTGCCCGTGGCCTTCGTGCGCGCGGCCTGGTTCATGGAGAACCTGCGCCGCGACATCCCCATGGTCCGCGCAACCGGGGAGCTGCCGAGCTTCCTCCAGCCGCTGAACCGGGCCATTCCCATGGTCGCCACGGCGGACGTCGGGAACCTTGTCGCGCAGACCATGCAGACCGGGTGGACCGGCCGCCGCGTCCTCGAGATCGCGGGACCCGGGTGCTGCCCGAACGACCTGGCCGAGGCCCTGTCCGCGGCGCTGCGCCGCCCCGTGCGCGCGGTGGAGACGGAGCGCGGGCGCTGGGAGGAGCTTCTGCGCGGGGCGGGCATTCCCGATCCCGCGCCGCTCATGGAGATGGTGGACGGCTTCAATTCAGGCTGGATCACCTTCGAGGGCAAAACGGCCGAGTCCGTGCGCGGCGAGACGCCGCTCGCCGAGGTCGTCGCCTCCCTCGTGGCCGAATGAACCGAAAAAACGCCAAAGGAGTCCTTCAATGACCGCATCCAGCCGGAAAACGGCAATCGTCACCGGAAGCTCGCGCGGCATCGGCAGGGAGGTCGCGCTGCGCCTCGCACGCGACGGCTTCGCCGTGACCGTCAACTACGCCCGCTCGGCCGACGAGGCGGACAAGGTCGTCGCGGCCATCGAGGCCGCGGGCGGCAAGGCCGTGGCCCTGCAGGCCGACGTCTCCGACTTCGCCGCCGCCACGCGCCTCTTCGACGAGACCGAGAAGGCCTTCGGCGGGGTGGACGTGCTGGTGAACAACGCGGGCATCATCAACCTCGCGCCCGTGGAGAAGCTGCGGCCCGACGTCTTCGCCAGGATCATCGCCGTGAACCTGACCGGCACCTACAACATGCTCCACCTGGCGGCCGCGCGGCTGCGCGAGAACGGCCGCATCGTCAACTTCTCCACCACGGCCCTGCACACCTCGCTGCCCGGCTACGCGGCCTACAACGCCTCCAAGGCGGCCGTGGAGGCCATGACGCGCGTCCTTTCCAAGGAGCTCGGGCCGCGCGGCATCACGGTCAACGCCGTGGCCCCGGGCCCGGTGGCCACGGAGCTCTTCTTCGAGGACAAGAGCCAGGAGCTCATCGACCGCCTCGTCTCCCTGACCCCGCTCGCCCGCCTGGGCGAGCCCACGGACATAGCGCCCGTGGTCTCCTTCCTGGCCGGACCGGAATCCGCCTGGGTCACGGGCCAGGTCCTGCGCGCCAACGGCGGCCTGGGCTAGCCGCAACCCTGCGACTCCGGCATCGGCCGCCCCGGGCGCATGGGCTCCGGGGCGGCCGATGCGTCAGCGCCTCGCGCGCTTCTTCACCGACTTGACGAACCGGCCGAAGGCCTTGTCCTTCCTGCGCTTCTCCAGGCAGGACATCTCGTGGTAGCGCGACTCCTTCCTGAGCTTGAGGTAGCTGGCGTACCGCTCCCCGGCCAGCTCCCCGCGCTCGAGCGCGGCCCTGACGGCGCAGCCGGGCTCGTGCTCGTGGCTGCAGTCCGCGTAGCGGCACCCCGCGGCGAGCGCGGCGATCTCGTCGAAGCCCGCGTCGAGCGCGTCGTCCGCGCCCACGATGCCGAGCTCCCGCATGCCGGGCGTGTCGACGACCATCGCGCCCCGGTCGAGGACGACGAGCTGGCGCCGCGTCGTCGTGTGGGTGCCCTCCCCCGTGGCGCTGACCGGCCGCGTCGCAAAGGATTCCCGGCCCGTCAGGCGGTTGAGCAGGGTCGTCTTGCCCACGCCGGACGAACCGAGCAGGCAGCAGGTCCTGCCCGGGACGAGCGCCTGCCGGAACTCCTCGAGCCCCGCGCCGCTCATGCAGCTGAGCGCGATCACCCGGGCCGCGGTGGCCGCGCGGACGGTCTCGATCTTGCGCGCAAGTTCCTCCTCGTCGACCAGGTCCGTCTTCGTGAGCACGACCACCGGCTCCACCCGCCCGTCCGCCGCCATGACCAGATAGCGGTCCAGCCGCCCGGCATTGAAGTCGTAGCGGCACGACTGGACGATGAACGCGACGTCGATGTTGGCGGCGATCATCTGGCAATCGGCGTTCCTTCCCGGCGTCCTGCGGCGCAGGAACGTCCTGCGCGGCAGCACCCGGTGGATGACGGCCTCGGCCCCGCCGTTGTGGCAGACCGCCACCACCCAGTCCCCGACGCACGGCAGCTCCGCGGGGCCGTCGATGTGGTAGGCGAGCTTTCCGGTCAGCTCGGCCGGAATCTCCCCCGTTTCGTGCCGTATGAAGTACGCGCCGCGGTCGACCGCGCACACGCGGGCGAAGCGGCCGCCCTCCGGGCCGCCTTCTGCGGCATGCGCCTCGAACCACTCGTCGAAGCCGAGATCCTTCAGGTTCATGACGGTATCACCTCTGTCGCGCAGGCATGATCGTGCAACATGTCCTCCTCCCGGGAAACATGCCCAGCCATACGCGACCCGGCCGCCGGAGGCATTCCACTTCTCGCCTGCACAACGAAAAAGCGCCCCGGGAATCCCGGGGCGCTCGTGCGTCAGCCGTCCTTCATGGCGGCGAGTATCTTGTACACGGCCTTGACGGACAGGAAGTACCGTTCCGCCAGGGCGGCGACCGGCCAGCCCTCCCTGCGCCCGGCCGCGATCTCGCGGTTCCTGGCGCGCAGGCGCTGCCTGGTCGGCGTGTTCTCCCCCCACCGCTTCCTGTTCCCTTCCTTGCGGGGGATGTAGAGGCATTCGCCGTCGATATACTCCTGCACGGCCCGCAGCAGATGCGGCGGGAGCAGGTCGTTCGCTTTTCTGCAGCTCATCATGCTCCTCCCGATGTCGTATCAGGACCGAGCATGGGCCATTGCCGCGAAAACTACGCCGTCATGCAACAGCCCATGCTATGCATGACGGACAAGATCCAGGGAGAGAGACATCCGCTATCCTCGTTTGATGGTGCATTTCCAGCTTTCGCCGGTTACACGCGCCGGGCGGCTACGTCAATGAACACCGTTCACAGCCCTGCGCCGAGCGGGCCGTCAGCCCTGGTCTCCCAGCCTTCTCTGCATGCGGTGCAGGATGATGCGGGCGCGCAGGGCCACGCCGCGCGAGGGATGGGAGGCGGACCACTTGAGCGGGCTCGGCAGGACCGCGGCCAGGCGCGCGGCCTGCTCCTCGGAGAGGCCCGCCGCGGAGACGCCGAAGTCGGCGCGGGCCGCGGCCTCTATGCCGAAGATGCCGTCGCCCCACTCGGCCACGTTGAGGTAGAGCTCGAGGATGCGGCGCTTGGACAGGGCCTTCTCCAGCCGCCAGGTGAGGATGGCCTCCTTGAGCTTGCGCAGGGGGTTCCTGCTGGGCGAGAGCCAGAGGTTCTTGGCCAGCTGCTGGGTGATGGTGCTGCCGCCCGCGGCGATGCGCCCCTTCTCCAGGTCCTTCTGCAGGGCCTGCTCCATGCCCTCGAAGTCGAAGCCCTCGTGGTTCCAGAACTTGTCGTCCTCGGCGATGGTCACGGCCATGATCGCGCTGCGCGAGACGCGCGAGAGCGGCACCCAGACCTGGGTGATGCGCTTCTTCTTCCCCTCCCGCTCCCACTGCGCCTCGCGCCAGCGCATGAAGGCGGTCTTGCCCGGGTTCTGGTGCGCGAGAACGGCCACGTCCGGCCACACGGCGTAGCGGCCCACGTCCACCATGCCCGCGAGAAGAAGGGCTGCGAGCGCGAGGAGCAGGATGCGGCTCACGCGCTCCGCGCGGGGGCGCCGGGACCCGGCCGTATGGGAAGCGCGCGCGGAGCGGGATGCACGGGATGGCCGCGCGGGGCGCGGGCGCGAGGAGCGGATGGGGAGGCGCGTCTTGGCCGACATGGCCGGAGGATAGCCGCTCGCGCGGCAAATGGCGAGCGCCGGACGGCCGGGCCGGTATCCATACGCATACCAGCGAACCTTGCGGTGCGTTCTTGCCCTTTGGACGGCTTGGTATACCCTGGCCCAGTTCCGTCCTCCCCGTCCCGCGGGGGCGGGGGCGCAGACGTCGAATGCAACCGGCCCGAGACGAGGGGGCCTTCCATGTCCATGCTCTTCACCCCCATCAGACTGCGCGGCGCGACCGCGCGCAACCGCGTGCTCATGGCGCCCATGTGCATGTACTCGTGCGAGAACGGCCTGGCGAACGACTTCCACATGGCCCACTACGGCGCGCGCGTGCTCGGCGGCGTGGGCGTCATGACCGTCGAGGCCACGGCCGTGGAGCCGCGCGGCCGCATCTCGGATCAGGACATGGGACTCTGGAACGAGGCGCAGGCCGAGGCGCTCGCGCGCATCGCGGCCTTCGCCCGCGGCCAGGGCGCCCTGCCCTCCGTGCAGCTGGCCCACGCCGGGCGCAAGGCCCAGGACGACCCGCGCCCCGTGGCCCCGAGCGCCCTCGCCTTCTCCGCGGACTACAAGACCCCGGCCGAGCTCAGCAAGGACGAGATCGGGGCCGTGGTCGCGGCCTTCGCCTCGGCGGCGGCGCGCGCCGTGGAGGCGGGCTTCGGCATGATCGAGCTGCACGGCGCGCACGGCTATCTGATCAACGAATTCCTCTCCCCGCTGACCAACCGCCGCCAGGACGCCTACGGCAAGGACCGCGCCCTGTTCGCCCGGCGCGTCGTCGCGGCGGTGCGCGCCGTGATCCCGGACTCCATGCCGCTGTGCCTGCGCGTCTCGGCCACGGACTGGATGGAGGGCGGCAACGAGGCCGAGGACACGGCCGAGCTCGTGAATTCCGTGAAGGACGAGGGGCTGGACATCGTGCACGTGAGCACGGGCGGCACCGTGGACGTGGCGCCGCCCGACGTCTTCCCGGGCTTCCAGGTTCCCCACGCGGAGATCCTCCGCAAGGCCACCGGCCTGCCCGTGGTCGCGGGCGGGCTCGTCGAGGCCCCGGCCATGGCCGAGGAGATCGTCGCGAGCGGCCGCGCGGACATGGTCTTCATGGCCCGGGCGCTCCTGCGCGACCCCTTCTGGGTGCTGCACGCGGCGCACGACCTCGGCGTGGACATCGACTACTGGCCGAGCCAGTACCTGCGCGCCAAGCGCTAGGCGGCTCTTCCCCCGACGGCCCCCTGCCGCAGCCGTTCGGGGCCCTTCGCCGACGCGGCGGAGCGCCGTTTCGGCACGGCCTGCTAGCGGAACTGGTAGCCGAGCTTGAGCATGGTCGTGTCGTCGGTCCGCCGGGTGCCCGGGGCCGGGTTGTTGCGCCAGTCGTGGTCGTACTCGAGGGTCAGGTTGAAGCCCGCCGTGAGCGGGAAGCGAAGGCCCGTGGCGCTCTCGAGCAGCACCTCGTCGGACGCCTTGAAGCTGGCCAGGATCTGGTCGTCGTGAAAGAACTGCACCCAGTCCTTCCACAGCCAGACCTCTGCGGAGAGCTGCCAGCGCGCGGCCGGGAAGTCGTCGTCGTTGCGGTCGCCGTTGTAGCTCTCCCAGACGTAGGCCGGGCCGAACTCCACGGACAGGCTGGCGATGTCGTTGTCCAGTATCTGCCAGCCCGGCCCCGTGCCCAGGACCTTGCGCAGCCGCAGGTCCTGGAACTCGTCGTGCTCCAGGCGGCCGAGGAAGGTCCAGTACAGATGCTCGCCCAAAAAGCGGTCGTACGCGGGCTGGGCGTACCAGTTGTACGCCGTGCGCGTGTCGTCGTCCTGCTGCCACTCGAAATGGCCGTCGAGCTTGTAGCGGTCGTCGTCCTTGCGCGCCTTCACCTTGGCGTCGGCCCGGGTCTCCTGGGAGTCCGTGTTGCCGGTCTGGTTGATCCATCCGGCCGAGACGTCGGCGCTCACCTTCCAGCGGCCGGGATTGGCGTTGACCGCCTCCACCTTGCCGGTCCGGGTCTCGATGACGGTGCGGCTCTTTGCTTCGCCGTCCGGCGCGTAGACGGTCATGGGCTTTTCCGACTCCACCCGGGCCACGGCCGCCCAGTCGATGGTCAGGGTTCCGGCGTAGTCCGTGGAAAGCGTCAGCTTGCCGTTCTCCATGTTCACGACCATGCCGCTCAGCCGGTCGCCGTTCTTCATCACCACCGTGTCGGCCCGCGCCTGCGCGCCGAGCAGGAGCAGCAGGCAGAAGGCGGACGCGAAGCGGCATGCGAGACGAAAACAAGTCACAGTCACTGCCCTCCGAGGTTTTCGATCCCTGGCAGCCTGCCTCATGGCGCCGATTCTGCAAAGCCCTTTTCGCCGCGCCTGCTTTGGCCTATCCTGCGCCGCATGAAGGGACTGCCATGAAGGGACTCGTGGTCGCCGGGACCCGCAGCGGCTGCGGCAAGACGAGCCTGGCGCTCGGCCTCATGGCCGCGCTCGGGCGCCGGGGCCTGCGCGTGGCGCCCTTCAAGTGCGGGCCGGACTTCATCGACCCCGCGCACCACGAGCGCGCCTGCGGCCGCGCCTCCCACAACCTGGACGGCTGGATGTGCGGCCGCTCGGGCGTGGAGGAGATCTTCGCCCGCCACGCGCAGGACGCGGACGTGGCCGTGGTCGAGGGCGTGATGGGCCTCTTCGACGGCTTCTCGGGCCGCGACGAGGCGGGCTCCTCGGCCCAGGTGGCCAAGTGGCTCGGCCTGCCCGTGCTGCTCGCGGCGGACGCCTCGTCCATGGCCCGCTCGGCCGCGGCCATGGTCGGCGGCTACCTCGCCTTCGACCCCGCCCTGCCCTTCGTGGGCGTGGTCCTGAACCGCGTGGCCTCGCACAACCACGCCGAGCTCCTGCGCGAGGCCTGCGCCGACCTGCCCGCGCCGCTGCTCGGCCTGCTGCCGCGCGAGGAGGGGCTGGCCCTGCCCGCGCGCCATCTGGGGCTGGTGCTGCCCGGCGCGGACCACGGCGCAGAGGGGGCCGAGGACGCGGTGCGCGGGCGGCTGGCCGACTGGGTGGAGCGCTCGCTGGACCTGGACGCGCTGCTCGAACGGCTCCCCGACGTCTCGCCCGCCGCCCCGGTGCGGGACGCAGCCCGGCCCGCGGCGCCCCGCGCGCGCATCGCCGTGGCCCGCGACGCGGCCTTCCGCTTCTACTACCACGAGAACCTGCGCCTGCTGGAGGCGGCCGGGGCCGAGCTGCTGCCCTTCTCGCCCATCGCGGACAAGCGGCTGCCCGAGGGCGCGGACGGCCTCTACCTCGGCGGCGGCTACCCGGAGCTCTACGCCTACGACCTCTCGAACAACGCGGGGCTCAGGCGCGAGATCAGGCGCTTTTGCGAGGACGACCGCCCGGTCTACGCGGAATGCGGCGGCTTCATGTACCTCATGGACTCCATGGTGGACGTGAACGGCCTCACCTGCCGCATGGCCGGGGTCTTCCCCTTCGCCGCGCGCATGAACGAGCGCTTCGCGGGGCTCGGCTACCGCCAGGTGACGACCGCGGCGGACTCGCTCCTGGGCCCGGCCGGGACCCTGGCCCGGGGCCACGAGTTCCACTACTCCTCCATCCCGGACGAGGCCTACGCGCAGGCCGGGCTCTACGCCGTGGAGGACCGCAAGGGGCCGCGCGAGCGCCCGGACGGCTTTGCCGCGCACACCGTCGCGGCCTCCTACATCCACCTGCATTTCGGCTCCAACCCGCTGCTGGCCCGCCACTTCGCGGATGCCTGCGCCGCGGGCCGGGCGGGAGCCGCCGCAGCCCAGACCGCCGAGCCATGAGCCGCAAGGGCCAGGCCCTGCGCGAGGGCTTCACCACCGGGACCGCGGCGGCCGCGGCGGCCAAGGCCGCGACCCTTGCCCTGCTCGGGCTCCTGCGGCCAGGAGCGCGGGAGCCGGGAGACGCGGCGGACACGCCGCTTCTCGTGGACACCCCCCTGCCCACGGGCGCTCGGCTCGACGTGCCCGTGGAGCGCGCGACCCGCGAGGGCTGGGGAGAGGACGAGGCCGTGCGCGGCCTGGTGATAAAGGACGGCGGCGACGACCCGGACGCCACGCACATGGCCCGCATAGAGGCCCTGGTGCGCCTCTCGGACGTTCCCGGCGTCAGCGTGGACGGCGGGCGCGGCGTGGGCCGGGCCACCCTGCCCGGGCTGCCCGTGGCCGTGGGCGAGGCGGCCATCAACCCTGCGCCGCGCGGCCAGATCGCGGCCGCCGTGGCCGAGGCCCTGGCCCAGGCGCAAGGCGCTGCGGGCGCGGACGTGCTCATCGAGGTGCCCGAGGGCGAGCGCATCGCCGAGAAGACCATGAACGCGCGCCTCGGCATCCTGGGCGGCATCTCCATCCTGGGCACGCGCGGCACGGTGCGGCCCTTCAGCCACGAGGCCTGGACCGCCTCCGTGGCCCAGGCCATGGACGTGGCCAAGGCCCTGGGCGCGACCACCATCGCCCTGTGCACGGGCGGACGCAGCGAGCGCTTCCTGCGCGAAAACCTTCCGGCCCTCGGCCTGCCGGACATGCCGGAGCACTCCATCGTCCAGGCCGCGGACTTCTTCGCCTTCGCCTGCCGGGAGGCCGCAAGCCGCGGCTTTGCGCGGATGGTCTGGGGCGTCTTCTTCGGCAAGCTGGTCAAGCAGGCCCAGGCCCTGCCCAACACCCACGCCCACAGCGCCGCCCTGGACCTCGACTTCCTGGCGCGCCGGGCCCGGGCCGCGGGCGTGGCCGAGCCCCTGGCGGCACAGCTTCCCGCCTGCGCCACGGCCCGCCACGCCCTGGAGATCCTGCGCCCCTCCCCTGCCCTGCCCGGCCTGCTGCACGAGCTCTGCCGCCTGGCCGCCCGCGCCGCGGCCGGTTTCGCCGCTTCCCCCCAAACAGACGCGCCGTATTCCCCCCAATCGGGCTTTTCAGTTTCTCCCGAATCGGGCTTTTCCGCCCGGGACGGTCGCACAATGCTTGCGCGCTGCGTCCTCTTGGACTACGACGGGACCCGCCTGAACGACGCTTCCAGCGAGGAGGACAGACCATGATCGAGGTCGTGGGCATCGGCCTGAACCCCGAACTTCTCTGCGGCGCCACCTGCCTGGCCATCGCGGACGCCGACGTCATCGTCGGCGGCAAGCGGCAGCTCGCCGCCTTCCCGGACGCCGGGGGCGAGCGCATCGCCATCACCGCGCCCCTCGGCAAGGTCATCGACGCCATCCGCGCCCGCTCCGACGAGGGCAGGCGCGTGGTCGTGCTCGCGGACGGCGATCCGCTCTTCTACGGCATCGGCCGCACCCTGATCGAGACGCTGGGCGCCGAGAGCGTGCGCATCCATCCCGGCGTGACCACGCTGCAGACCGCGGCCGCGCGCATGGGCCTGCCCTGGCAGGACATCCGCGTGGTCTCCATGCACGGCCGCGACGACCAGGCCCCGCTCTTCGCGGCCCTCACCTGGTACGAGCGCGTGGCCGTGTTCACCGACGACGAGCACACGCCCGGCACCATCGCCCGCTCCCTGCTCGAGCGCGGCGCCACGGACTACGGCATGTGGGTCTTCGAGGACCTGGAGTCGCCCACCGAGCGCATCGGCCTCTACTCCCTCGAGCACGCCGTGCAGGAGCGCTTCTCGCCCCTGAACATGGCCGTGCTCGAGCGCCGCCGCAAGGCGCCCCTGCCGCTTCGCCTGGGCATCCCGGACGAGGACCTGGCCCACGAGGGCGACATGATCACCAAGTGGCCCGTGCGCGCCGTGGGCCTCGCCTCGCTGGCCATCGAGCCCGAGGACGTGGTCTGGGACGTGGGCGCGGGCTGCGGCGCCGTGTCCATCGAAGCCGCGGTGCTGGCCAGCGACGGCGAGGTCGTGGCCGTGGAGCGCGACGAGAGGCGCATGGAGATGCTGCGCGAGAACCTGCGCCGCACCGGCGCCTGGTCCGTGCTCGCCGTTGCCGGAGAGGCCCCGGACTGCCTCGCGGGCCTGCCCGATCCCGACCGCATCTTCGTGGGCGGGGGGCTCGGCGGCGGCATCGGCGGCGGCGGCTCCCAGGGCGAGGAAGTCCTGCGCGCCTGCTGCAGGCGCCTGAAGCCCGGCGGACGCATCACCGCCCACGCCGTGCTCCTGGACTCGCTCTCCCGCGCCCAGAGCGTCTTCGCCTCGCTCTCCTGGCCCACCTCCATCCAGCAGGTCCAGGTCAGCCAGTCCGAGATCCTGGGACCGGGCACGCGCCTTCGGGGCCAGAACCCCGTCTTCGTCATCAGCGCCACGCGACCGGCGTAAGCGTCCGGCCCCGCGCCCCCGCAAAGCCCCTTTTCCGGCGCCGCGGCATTGCCATGCCGCGGCGCCGCTGCTACCAAGAAGACTGTCCTTATTCGAGGAGGAGAACATGCCGGAGATCTGCTGGAACCCGAGCCTGAACATCGGCGTCGCCGACATCGACGAGCAGCACGAGAAGCTCACGGGGCTCATCAACGAACTCTACCAGTCCTACGCCGCCGGACGCGCCAAGGAGATCATCACGCGCATCATCGGAGAGCTCTCGGACTACGCCTGCTACCACTTCGGGACCGAGGAGAAGCTCATGGCCGAGAACGGCTACCCCGAGCGCGACGTCCACGTGGCCCAGCACCGCGTGTTCATGGAGAAGACCATCGGCTTCCTCGTGGATACCACCAAGGGCGAGGAAGAGCTTTCCACCGAGGTCTTGGACTATCTGACGGACTGGTGGCTCGGCCACATCCGGGGCACGGACATGCGCCTGGCCGCCTTCCTCAAGGAGAAGGGAAAAGCCTGATGCAGACCTTGCGCGTCACCACCGAACGGCACGAGGAAATGGTCGACATCACCTCCGAGGTGCGTCGCGCGGTGCGCGACAACGACTGGCGCGACGGAGCGCTCCTCGTCTACTGCCCCCACACCACGGCGGCCATCACCGTGAACGAGGGCGCCGACCCGGACGTGCAGCGCGACATCCTGACCACCCTGCGCCGCCTGGTGCCCCTCGAGGGCGACTACCGCCACTCGGAGGGCAACTCCGACGCCCACGTCAAGTCGAGCCTCACCGGCTGCGGCCAGCTCGTCGTCGTGGCCGACGGCGAAGTGAAGCTCGGCACCTGGCAGCACGTCTACTTCTGCGAATTCGACGGCCCCCGCTCCCGCAACGTCTGGCTGCAGTTCCTGCCCGGCGGGGCATAGGAGGCCGTCATTTTCCCTGCCCGCGCCGTGCGGCCGGGCGGACGCGCGACGTCCCGGACGATGCTCGAGGAGCATCGCCCGGGACGTCGCGCGTTTCGGGCCGGACATCTATCCGGCCGGAATGAATCAGGAAGGGATGAGGATCAGACGCACTCGCGCGTGGTCAGGAAGCGGACCTCGGGGTAGTCCTCCTGGGCCTTTTCCAGCCGCCATTCGCTGGCGAAGGTCATGGCCAGGTGGCCGTCCGAGTCCGTGACCATGGCGCTCTGGTTGTCGCGCTTGAGCCGCTCGAGCACGATGGCGTCGTCGCCGGCCAGCCAGCGCACGGCCGCGATGCCCATGGGCTCGGTCAGGATCTGCACGTCGTACTCCGCGGCCAGGCGCGCGGCGATGACGTCGAACTGCAGCGCGCCCACGGCGCCGAGGATCTGGTCGCGGCCCATGGCGGGGCGGAAGAACTGGATGGCGCCCTCCTCGGTCAGCTGCTCGAGCCCCTTGTCCAGCTGCTTGGCCTTGAAGGGGTTCTTCAGCACCACGCGGCGGAAGTGCTCCGGCGCGAAGTGCGGGATGCCGAGGTAGCGCAGCGGCTCCTTGCCCTCGCACAGCGTGTCGCCGATGCGCAGCGTGCCGTGGTTCGGGATGCCGATGATGTCGCCGGGCCAGGCCTCCTCCACGCCGGAGCGGTCCTGGGCCATGAAGATGATGGCGTTGTGCAGGAGCATGTCCTTGCCCGTGCGCTGGTGCCTGGCCTTCATGCCGCGGCTGAAGCGGCCGGAGTTGACGCGCAGAAACGCCACGCGGTCGCGGTGCGCCGGGTCCATGTTCGCCTGGATCTTGAAGATCACGCCGGAGAACTGCTCCTCCGTGGGCAGGACCTCGCGGCTCTCGGCCGCGCGCGGCCTGGGCGCCGGGGCATACTGCAGGAAGGCCTCCAGCAGCTCGCGCACGCCGAAGTTGTTCACCGCGCTGCCGAAGAAGACCGGCGTCTGCTTGCCCGCCAGGTAGCGCTCGTGGTCGAAGGGATAGCCCGCGCCCTCGAGCAGCTCGAGCTCGGCGCGCAGCTCCGCGGCCGCGGACTCGCCGATGAGCCTGTCGAGCTTCGGGTCGTCGAGCCCCTTGACCACCTCGGCCTCGCGCGGCCGCGATCCCTTGCCCTCGCTCTCGAAGAACCGGATCATGCCCCGGCGCAGGTCGTACACGCCCTGGAAGAGCTTGCCCATGCCGATGGGCCAGGTCATGGGCGCGCACTCGATGCCCAGGTTCTGCTCGATGTCGTCCAGGAGCTCGAAGGGCGTGCGGCCGTCGCGGTCGAGCTTGTTCACGAAGGTCATGATCGGCGTGTCGCGCATGCGGCACACGTCCATGAGCTTCTTGGTCTGCGTCTCCACGCCCTTGACCGAGTCGATGACCATGAGCGCCGAGTCCACGGCCGTGAGCACGCGGTAGGTGTCCTCGGAAAAGTCCTGGTGGCCCGGGGTGTCCAGCAGGTTGACCTCGTAGCCGTCGTACTCGAACTGCATCACCGAGGAGGTCACGGAGATGCCGCGCTCCTTCTCGATGGCCATCCAGTCCGACGTGGCGTGACGCGCGGCCTTCTTGGCCTTGACCGCGCCCGCGAGGTGGATCACCCCGCCGAAGAGCAGGAGCTTCTCCGTCAGCGTGGTCTTGCCCGCGTCCGGGTGGCTGATGATGCCGAAGGTGCGGCGGCGCTCGACCTCGCGCCTGAGCGTGGCCGCAAAAGCTTTGTCTGACATCGCGTTTCTCTGGGAATGCCGGGAGATTCCGGGCCTGATGCCTGGGAACCGCCGGGCATGTTTCGTGGTTTCGCCCCGCAGGGCCGCATGGCGGACGGGGGCGGTGCAGACGTACAGAACTCGGGCCGCGCGGTCAACCTCGGCCCGGTGCGGGGAGGGCCGTCTCTTCGCGGACCGGAAAAAGGCGGCCGGAGCATGCTCCGGCCGCCCGTTGGACGTATTCGGGTGCCCGCCGTGCGTCAGAACGGCAGGGTGCCGGTGCTCATGAGCCAGAACGAGGGGACCCACAGGCCGATGGGCACCCAGGTGAGCAGCGACCAGGCCACGGTTCCCCCGCCGAGCTTGCCGTGGAAGGCGAGGAAGACCTCGAAGGTGAGGATGGTGTAGCCCAGGCAGGCCATGGCCAGGTAGAGGCTCGGATGGATCATCTGGGCGCCGTCCGGCTGCACGGGGCTGCCGAAGTAGAAGAGCAGGCAGTAGATGGCGGAGATGAAGGCCACGGTGAGGCTCACGTTCCCCACGGAGCGCAGGTCCTCGAGTCCGGCGAGCAGGGCGTAGGAGACGCAGCAGTACAGCACGCCGTGGGCGAAGAGCAGCCCCGCCACGAAGGGATCCCTGAACACCGCGGCCTGGAGGAGGGCGCCGAGGACCACCAGGATTCCGACGAACCCGGTGGCGGCCCCGGTCCCCTTGGCCTCTCCCTTGCCCAGATTGAGCATGGCGACGGGAATCCACATCACGGAAATCAGTATCAAGAGCGCAGTCGTCATAAAGACCTCTCCTTGAGGCTTCTTTATTGTCTAACCAGTCCCCCTGTACCTCCTCCGTTGCAGTAGAAAAGACCTCCCTTGCCGACCGCAGGGTTTCTGCAAATGAACACACTTTCCTTATCCGATTGTGCGCTACTATCCGCGACAACTCATCTAAGTCAAGGTCATGCAAAACAAAAAATGGGTTTTTTTGACCCATTTCGTTCTCACCGCGGCATCGCCGCGGCGCGACAACGCGCGCCCGCCGTGTCTTTGCGGCCGCACGGCGGACCAGTCCGGAAAATTTCGGAAAAAGACGCGGCGATGACTTCGGCGAACAGGGGCGATGCAGGCGGGCGACGCGTCTTCAGCACCGCGGCAGATGCACGGCGACCACTGTCTCGTCCTGCCCGTCCGAGGTCCGCATGGTCACGTCGCCCTTCTGGGCCCTGACCATCAGCCGGGCGGAGTAGGTGCCGATGCCCGTGCCCGAGGTCTTGCCGGAGGTCGCGTACTTGTCGAAGAACCTGTCGCGGATCGCGGCGGGCACGGCGCCCGCGTTCCTGATCTCCACGCGGCAGTCCTCTCCGCAGGCGAGGGAGACGTGCACCGTGCCCCCCTTGGGCGAGGCCTCCATGGCGTTGACCAGGAGGTTCTGCAGGGCGAGGCGGGCGAGGTTGGGGTGCCCCAGGCAGAGGCAGCGGGCAGAGGCGTCCGGCACGGCGCCGTCGAGCCGGATGTCCAGCTTCACGCGCGGGAAGCGCTCGGTGCGGACCATGGCCTCCGCCATGCCGCGGACGAGGGCCAGGCAGTCGAAGATCTCGGGCTCGCAGGCGTATTGCCCGGTCTCGATCTTGTAGATCTCGAGCGAGCCGTCCAGCGTGTCCAGCATGTCCCGGCCCGCCTGCTCGAGGAGCGCAAGCATCCGTTTCTGTCCTTCGTCCAGGCCGTTCTCCTGGCGCAGGAGCCCTGCCAGGGCCAGGGCGTTGCCCGCCGGAGTGCGCAGGTCGTGACGCATGGTGCGCTCGACCTGGGCCCTGAGCTCCTCGAGCCGCCTGCGCTCCGTGATGTCTTCCACAACGCCCATGACGCCCTTGAGGCGGCCGAATTCGTCGTAGACCGAGGCGGCGGTGCGGTTGACCCAGACCTCGGAGCCGTCCTTGCGGACGTAGCGCTTTTGGCCGTGCAGCAGGGCGCATTTGCCGGACACCAGCGCCTCCACTGCGGCGACATCCTTCGCCGCGTCCTCCGGGTGGCTGAGGTCGCGATAGGTCATGCGGGTCAACTCGTCCGCGGAGTAGCCGGTGATCTCGGCGAACGTGCGGTTGGCGAGCAGGAAGTTTCCCTGCGCGTCGCCGTGGAACATGCCGACCCCGGCCTGCTCGAAGGCGTGGCGGAAGCGCCTCTCGCTCTCCTGCAGGGCTTCCTGGGTGGCGCGCATCTCGGTCACGTCGCGGGCGATGCCGAACATGCCGATGGGCTCGCCGTCCGCGTCGGAAAGAGGTCCCCGGGTGACGATGAACGAACGCTCCAGCCCCTCGGCCACGGGTATGGATTCCTCCCTGGTGCCGGGCCCGGCCGCGCGAACCGCCGCCCGGGTCAGTTCCCTGATCCTCGGCGCCACGTCGGGCGGGAAGAGTTCGGCGATGTCGCGCCCCAGGACCTCGTCCGGGGTCCTGCCGAAGAGGGCCGCGCCCGCGCTGTTGACCAGGATGTGCCGCCCTTCGGTGTCCGTGGCGAAGACGGCGTCCGGCGTGCCTTCCACGATGGCGGCCAGCAGGGCCTGCTTCTCGCGCAGGGCGCGCTCCGCCGTCGTGCGCTCCGCCACGGCGGCCGTGAGCAGCAGGGAGGTGGCGGCGATGACGCCCAGGAAGACCTGCAGATGCAGGATCCTCTCGTACGGGGTCTCGCCGCCCCAGAGCAGGGGGCCGGACTGCACGGCCGGGCTGAGCACGGCGAGGCAGGTGAGCACGGCCAGGGCGAAGGCCACCGAGCGGTGGCCCATGCGCAAGGCGGGCCAGAGGATGAGCGCCGCGAGCACGTAGGGCTTGGGGGCGAGAAAGGCGATGGCCGCATGGGGCTGGAAGGTCCACCAGGCGGCGGCGCACCAGAGCAGGAGGAACACGGCGTGCTCCGCCGCCCTGCCCGGCTTCCGGGCCAGGCCCGCGCGCGCCGTCTCCGCCCAGCCCACGACGAGCGGCGTGACCAGGAGCATGCCCAGCCCGTCCGCGACCCACCAGGTGGCCCACAAGCTCCAGAAGGAGGCCACGCCCGCCAGGGCGGCCGTGCCCGCCCCGACGCAGGCCGTGGCCGCGTTGGCCAGGACCGAGACGGCGATCAGCGCGCCGACGTCCTTCACGCGGTTGAAGCGGATGTCCCTGCCGCACCAAAGCCGCATCAGCCATGCGCCGAGCAGGGATTCGAGGACGTTGGCCGTCATGAACCCGAGGCTGTTGGCCAGGGGACGGCCGGAGAGCAGGTTGGCCGCGTTGCCCGCCAGGAAGACGGCGGCCAGGACGGCGGGCCACAGGCGGCGAGGAGCCAGCAGGAGGGAGGCCAGGCCGACGCCCGCCGCGGGCCAGACCGCGGTCAGGATGGACTCGGCGTCGGGAAAGAACAGGGCGATCTTGTTGGCGACGAAGTAGCCGACAGCCGCGACGAGCAGGAAGCGCGCGCGGCGGCCGCGGCTCCAGGCCCCGTAAGTCGGCCTCATGGGCGTGGCGCTGTCCGTGACGGCGGGCATGACTCTCCCATGAAGTTCTCTGCGTCCATGCAGACGACGGGGTCCGTCCTCCCGGCCATCACCGCTCCCCGTCCTCCGGCACGGCCCCCGCGGCCGCTCCCGGACCTCATCCGGAAATCAAGTCCTGAATATGCATATTCAGTCAACAGGTCAATTTCTTACCCGGGCCGCGCACGGCGCACGCCCCTGTGCGCGGGGAACGGGACTGATTCCCGGCCGTGCCTCCGGCCTTCGCCGAGGGGTCGTCCGCGCGGAACCTTCCGCACAGGACCGTCCGCGCGGGACCGTTTCGTATGCCGACCTTTTCGGCCGCTGGAAATGGAGGAAACCCGGTATTTTTCGCCACCGGGAGCCGGACCGCGGCGCGGGCGGCCTGTTCCGCCCCGCCCTTCGGCGGGGCCGGGCTCAGGCGCGGGCGGCCAGGCCGTCGCGGTCCACGCGGCGGCTGGTGAGCAGGAAGCAGAGGGCGACACCGGCGAGGCAGAGCCCCGCGTCGCCCGCGAGGAGCCCCTCGTAGCCCGTGCGCTGCATGAGCCAGGCGCCGATCAGAGGGCCGGTGAAGTTGCCGATCTGCAGGGAGAGCTGCATGAGGTTGGAGTCCACGGCCTTGTAGCGCGGCTCGGCGATGGTGAACATGAGGCCGTAGAGCGCGGGCGAGATGAGCCCCATGCCCACGCCCATGATCAGGGACGAGGCGTAGAGCCCGGTGAGGCCGTAGGAATGGGAGGCCAGGAGGAAGCTCGCGGCCGAGAGGACGAAGCTCGTGCGGATGAGGCGCACCTTGGGCACGCTGTCGAAGAGGTTGTTGCCGCACAGCCGGATGGCCATCATGCAGACCATCTGGATGGTGAAGTAGTAGCCCACGCCGCTGAAGCCGCGCGAGCGGAAGAGCCCCTGGGCCATGAAGAAGAGGGAGGAGAAGGTGACGATGTAGAGCGAGTTCAGGATCAGGAGCACGAGGATGCGCGGCTCCGAGGCGTTGCGCCACATCTCGCCGAAGGAGATCCCGGCCGGGGCCGCGGGCGGGCCCGCGCGCCTGCGGCCCCGGCTGATGACGTGGATCATGAGCAGCCCGGGGAGCAGGAACAGGGACATGTCCCGGTAGCCCACGGCCACGGAGGGCAGGTGGGGCACCGCGGCGTCGAAGGCCATGGGCACGATGGAATAGGGCAGCAGCAGGGCCACGGAGTAGAAGCTGAAGGCCTGGCCGCTGCGCTCGGGCGGGATGTTCTCCACCAGGAGCGTCATGCACGAGGCGGAGAGCAGGTAGATGGCCGCGCCGTTCAGCAGGCGCACGGAGAGGATGGCCGCCACGCTGTGCGCGTACATGTAGGACCAGCCGCAGACCACGAGCAGCAGCGCGCCGACCACGGCCCATCTGGGGGCGTTGCGCGCCTCCATGTAGGGGCTGGCGAAGAGGAAGAAGGCGATGGTGGACAGCGAGGAGCTGCCGATGAGGAAGCCGCGCCAGCCCGGGGCGATGCCGATCTGCTCCAGGTAGAGGTAGAGGGTGTAGAAGACCGTGAGGTTGCAGTAGGCCAGGAAGATCAGGAGGCAGATGCAGATGAATTCGAGGCTGAAGAGCCCGGTGCGTTTTTGCATGGCTTGGTCCCGCGGGGGGAGTCGTTTCTAGAGGTGGCTGGAAAGGCCCGAGGCCGCGAACTCGGCCACGGTGCGGCTGATGAGCTCCACGTCCTCGGCGGCGTAGGCGTCCTTGCCCGAGAAGCGGAGGAAGGTGTTCCTGTTGCGCGAAAAGGCGCTGCCCATGATGAACAGGGAGAAGGCCAGGATCTTGCTCTCCTGGGCGCCTCGGGCGCGGCCCGTGGTCTCGCCCGCGAGGCGCGAGAGGACCTCGAGCGTGGGGGCCAGGGCGCCCGCGTAGATCTTCTCGAAGGCCGCGGTGGGCGAGATGAACTCGCGCTGCAAGAGGAGCGTCATCCACTGCGAGCGCTTCGAGGTGAGGTAGCCGGAGGTGAGCCCGGCCACGAGGCGGCGCACGCGGGCCGGGGCGTCCTCGCCCGCGGCGTCGCTCGCTGCCGTGGCCTCGTCCAGGGCGGCGCGGTGCACGCGCGAGAGCTCCTCGACCATGCGCTCCACGACCGCGGCGTAGAGCCCTTCCTTACCGCCGAAATGAAAGGCGATGGAGGCGGGGTTGGCCTTGGCCGCCGCGGCCACCTCGCGGATGCCGACGGCGTCCGGCCCCCTGAGCGCGAAGAGACGCAGGGCCTCCTCGAGAAGCCTGTTCCTGGTGCGCAGCCCCTTGGTCAGCCTGGTGTCCGTGGTCTTTTCCGTGCCGTTCGCCGCGCTCATGCCCGCCTCCTCTCCTGGAAGATGTCGCGCGGGAACGCCCCGGCCCCTGGTCCGGGAGGCCGCGCCCGACGCGCGACGGATACCTACGCCCGGCCCTGGAAAATATCAATCGTTTGATTAAAAAACTTGGTGAAGGTCTTGGAATCCTTGCACGGCAATGTTTTTCATCCATCGACCTTCGGGGATGAGGGGTGTTCGGCGCGATGCCCGGACAGGCCGCGAACCGGGAAGGACGGGCGGGGGGCAGGTCTCGGATCAGGCCGCGGGTCGGGCCGCGGGTCGGGCCGCGGGTCGGGCCGTGGGTCGGGCCGCGGGTCGGGCCGTGGCTTAGGCCTCGTCGCGCAGCGGCGGGGACGGCGGAGTGCCGAAATTGTAGCCGCAGCGGCCGCCGCAGGCCGTCACCTCGTCGATGTCGCGCTGGTCGATGGGAAAGACCTTGCACGCCTGGGGGCGGCAGGTGCCGTAGGCCAGGCACGTCCTCTGCGTGGTCAGCATGGGGCAGGTGACGAGGAGGTTGCAGCAGGTGCCGCACTGGCGGCAGCCTCCCTCGCGGACATGGAGCTGCTCGCGCACGTAGCCCTTCCTGAAGTGCACCAGCAGGAAGCGCCGCGACTTGCCCATCGCATGGAGCAGGAAACGGGAGGCGTGAACGGTGCGTGCGGTGACGGCGCAAAGCCGCCCGCAGGATTCGGTCATGTCGCAAAGGCGGGATCGGCAGCGGTCCACCGCATTGCTGGTCAGGTGCATGTCGGCTCCTGTCGGCGCAGCCGCCGGGGCGGGACGCGATTCTGGCATTTTTTCCGGAGCTGCGGTGCGCGCCCAAAGGCACGTCCGGGAGCGCCCTCCCCGATGGAAGGCGCGCGGACCTCTTCCCGTCGTGCCCTTGGCCGGAAAACTTACGAAAGCGTCAGAGTAGACCAGAAAACGCCGGGAAACATCAACCCCTGGACGCGGCCAGAAAGCTTTCCGGTGTGCTTTTTTTCGCCTGCGCGGTGCCGGGAGGATTGCCGAGGCGCCCCCCCGCCTTTCCCGAGAGCGACGGCGTGCAGGTTTTCCGACACGTCGCTGTCGGAAAACCTGACGCTTTCAGTCCATATCATTGATGCCGACGATAGGAACCGTCCACCCCATCCCGCCTGCCTATGGACCAGGGGGGCCGGCCCCCTGCCCTCCCCGCCCGCGTCAGCGCGCGGCGCGGCGGCGCACAAGGCCGAGGAGCGCGAGGCCCGCGGCCGAGAGGACCATGGTGGCGGGTTCCGGCGTGGCCGTGGGCGGCGGGGGGCCGTCGAAGGGATACTCGTGCAGCTCGCCCTGGCCGTTCCAGGAGTCGGCCACCAGGGCGCCGTCGATCTGGTTCCTGTTGGTCACCGTGGCGTAAGGCGCGAGCACCGTGCCGCCGATGAGCGTCTCGAAGGTCAGGTCCGTGGCCTGGTAGAAGTTCCAGATGACGTTGCCGAAGATGGAGTCGTTGCCCTGGTAGTTGGCGGTGAAGTCGAGGACCGAGCCCGAGACGTTGAAGACCACGGTCGTGGCGCCGTTCAGGTTGATGCCGTAGCTCGGGATAAGACCCAGGTCGCCCACGCTGACGTCGAACACGGCGATGCCGCTCGCGTCCGGCGTGGCGGTGATGACCTCGTTGTTGTCCGGGGTCGGCAGGGTGCTGTTGGCCGCGAGCGTGGAGAGATACAGGGAATAGTTCGTCAGCTCCGTCTGTATCTCGCTGAGGCTCATGGACGGGGCCGCGGCCGCGTACCCGCCGCCGCCGTTGAAGTTGACGACGGCGTTCCTGGCGCCGCCCACGTAGGCGCTGCCGCCGTTGTTCAGGTTCACCGGGCCCCCGTCGTTGTCGCCGTAGACGTTCAGCGCGTTGAACGAGGCGGGCAGGAGAACGCCCTTCGGGGTGCCGTACACCGTGGCGCCCGAGAAGCTGCCGCCGATGATGGACGCGCCCTCGATGTCGGCCGTGGTGGACGCGTCGTGGAAGATGACGGCGTTGAAGTCGTGCAGCAGGTCGACGGCGGTCAGCGTGGTGGCCTGGGCAGAGGCGGCGGCCAGCAGTCCGGCGACGAGCAGGACGAACGAGCAGACGAACGAACAGATGAACTTGCGCATGATCTCCCCCTCAGCGCGGCTTCGTTGCCGCGCGCGTTCGTGCGGGAGAAGCACAAAGCGTGCCTCGGCCGGATCGTCCGCAAAAACAGGACCATGGGGAAAAAACAATGAAGGCTGACTGTAAAGCGGTCCGACAGTCCGCGGCGCGACGGCCGAGGGTTCCGGGGAGGAAGGGGACGAGGAAGACGGTTCAGTGCAAGCGCCAGGAGGCCCAGGCGGCGAGGAGGGCGCGGAAGTGGCTCGTGTCGCTGCTCAGGGAGACCCAGGACAGGCGGTACCTGACGGCGAAGGCGAGGTTGCAGGCCACGGCCACGGCCACGAGGACGAAGAAGAGCCGGCGCGGGAGCGGCCGGGTCCAGAACCGTGCCGCGCCCCGGGCCGCGGCGCAGGCGAAGAGGCAGAAGGCGACGAAGAGCGGCGTCCAGTACTCGGCTTTGTAGCGCATGGTGACGGTGGGATAGGAGAGCATGAGCACGCACGAGACGCACAGGGAGAGGACGAGCACGCGCAGCGTGGTCCTGGCCCTGCCCTCGAGGCAGGAAGGCGCCCGGGAGAGAAGGACCCAGGCCGCGACGACGAGCCAAGGCCCCCAGAGGAGCAGCAGGGAGAAGTTGTCCTCCACGCGCATGGTGCCGGTGCCGAAGAACTGCATGGTCTTGGCGTAGACGGTATTGCAGAAGGCTTGACCGATGCCGAAGAAGTAGTCGGTGTAGCAGAAGGTGGGATCGATGCCGAAGAGGTTGAAGAAGATCGAGGGGAGGATGCGGCGGATATTGAAGCGGCCCTGCTGCAGGAAGTTCTGCATGCGCCCTGTGCTCGTCTCGCCGCCCAGATAGTAGCCGTAGCGTTCCATGGGTGCGCTGGTGAACATGTTCCCCCAGCGGACCCAGTTCATGAACAGGACCACGCAGCCGAAGGCGAAGAGGACCAGCATGGGCAGGAGCACGCCGCGCGGCGAAAGCAGGGCCCGCGCGGCGCTCGCGGCCGCTCCCCTGCCCTGCCCGCGCTCGGCAGCGTAGGTGTCCAGGGCGTTCAGCAGGCAGAAGGCGCCGACGCAGACGTAGAGGCCTATGGCCAGGGTGGGGCGGCAGTGCAGGACCACGCCCGCGATCAC
The DNA here is from genome assembly GCF_000422205.1 of Desulfovibrio sp. X2. Lineage (NCBI taxonomy): Bacteria > Pseudomonadati > Thermodesulfobacteriota > Desulfovibrionia > Desulfovibrionales > Desulfovibrionaceae > Desulfovibrio > Desulfovibrio sp. X2. Next base: position 17,705 of record NZ_ATHV01000024.1, on the reverse strand, counting down.
GGCCAGGAGGACCGGACTTGCTGGGCGTGGGCGGCCCTTCACCAGCAGGTCGTCGAGGACCAGCCAGGCGAAGACGACCACGCCCAGAAGGCCCGTGACCACGGTCTCGTGATAGATGGAGGCGTTGCCGAAGAGGAAGGTCACGGGCGAGGCGAACCAGACGAGGACGCTGCCCGAGGCCAAAAGGCCCAGGTCCAGGCGATTCCCGGCCGTGGCGGCGCGCACCGTGCGCCGGACCAGGGACTGGGCGAGCAGGCCCGTGGCCGCGACGCAGGCGAAGACCACTGCGCGCGACACGCAGACCGCGGTCAGGTCGAGAAAGGGCAGGAAGGGCAGGCGCAGGAAGGCCGGAAAGACGCCGTAGTAGGCATAGGCACGCCCGGCCGCGTCGTAGAAGGCCTCGCGGCCGAGGACCTCGGGCGGGATGTCCAGCCGTCCGTGGAGGATGCTCAGGAGGTAGTGGTTGTAGGCGAAGCCGAAGCGGCTGACGCCGAAGAAGTCGAACGTCCCGTCCGTGATCAGGAAGGCGCCGAAGAAAAGCCCGAGCAGGCTGATCGCGGCGAGGAGCCGGGCGCCCGCCGCCTCGTTGGCGAAGACCTTGTCTCCCTCAGACACCCCCGCCCTCCTGTCCCGTGCCGCAGCGCACCCGCGCCTCCTGCAGCAGGGGCGCCGCGCGGCGGGGGAAGCGGCCCTGGATGACCTTTCCGGCCGCCAGCAGGACGAGGTCCGCCAGCGTGACCACCACCCGCATGACCAGCGCGAAGAGCACGGCCGCGGGCTCGGTCGCGTACGGCGAGAGCGTGAGCACGAGATAGGCCTCGCGCACGCCGAGCCCCCCCGGCGCCCCGGGCACGACGTAGCCCACCAGCCAGCTGAAGACGTAGGCCGAGGCGATCTGCGGCCAGGCCACGGGGACCGCGGAGAAGGCGTTCCAGACGCCCACTGCCGCCCCGGCCATGAGGCCGTAGGCCAGGAGCGTCAGCCCCAGGGGCGCGGCGATGCCCGGGGGGACCTCGGCCAGGCGCAGGGCGAGGGAGACGAGCCTGCCCCTGCCCGGCCTCGCCTTCATTCCGGAAAGCCGCAGGAGCACGGCCATGCCGAGAAGGACGGCCGCGAGGAGGAGCGCGTAGCGCCAGGCCGGGCCCGCGTTCGCGCCGGGCAGGAGCGCGCAGAGCGAGGCCACGAAGACCGAGCACAGCCCGGAGAGCACGACCTCGAAGAGGGTGGCCGAGGCCAGCCCCACCTGCTCGCCCTCGCCCTGGCTGCCCATGACGTTGCGCCCCACGTAGTGGAAGCAGTTGCCCGGGAGGTACTTGAATATCGAGGTGATGGAGTAGGCCGCGACGACGGTCCAGAAGAGGCGGCGCTCCTCGTGGCGCGGCGCCATGCGCGCCCAGGAGACGGCCAGGACGAAGTACGCCCCGCCGACCACGAGCGCCGCGGCCAGGACGGCCGCCGCGTCCCACGCGCCCCAGGCGTGGCGCGCCAGGGCGTCCGCGTTGCGGCAAAAGACCTGGAAGACGTAGTAGAACGCGAGGAGGGTGAGCCCCCACCCGGCGGATTTGACGACCTTCCTGAGCATCGCGCGCGCCGCCCCCTGCCGCCTGCTCATTGCGCGCGGCACAGGGCCATGGACCAGGGAAGGGGCGAACGCACGGCCACGACGTCGAAATGCCGCGCCAGCAGGCGCAGGAAGCCGCCCCGGCCCCAGTGCTGCACGTGGCCCGGGGTGTTGCCGAGGTCCCCGAGGTACTTGCCGCGCGCCATGTTCAGCACCCGCCACAGGGGCTCGCGCGGCACGCTCAGCAGGCACCACTGCGAAGCCGCGCGCGCGAGCGCGGCCAGGGCCTCGTCCGGCTCCTCCAGGTGCTCCAGGACCTCGCAGCAGACGATGAGGGGGGCGGCGTCCTCGGGCGTGAGGTCGTAGATGCTCTTCACGCAGAAGTGCGCGCCCGAGCCCCCGTTCCGGGCCCTGGCCTCGGCGATGATCGCGGTGGAGAAGTCGCCTGCCCGCACGCGCATGCCCTTTCTCGCCATGCGCGCGGCCAGGTGGCCCTCCCCGCAGCCGATCTCGAAGACCTCCGAGGCCCCGCACATCCCCACGAGCTCGTCGAAGGCGGCCAGGAAGCCGTCCATGAGCATCCGGGCGACGGGATTTCGCGAGCCGTACTTGTCGTCGACGTTGCCTATTACGACGCCGTCTTCCTTGGAATATTCCATCTGCTGATCTTCCTCTTCCCTTCCCGTTCGGGGGCGGTGGGCGCAGCGGGACCCGCGGCGGGCTGCAGCGCTTCTCCCAACTCGATCCTGCGGACCTTCTCCAGGGTCATCTCCATCAGCTGCCGGTTGAAGTTCACGATGTCCGCGATGATCCCGAACATGTAGGCCACCATGCCGAGGACCATGAAGGCCCCGCCGAGCACGAGGGACTGGATGTGCCCTTCGCCCGAGCCGGTGAAGTACATGAACAGGAAGCGGGCGATGGGCACGAGGCCGATGAGCAGAAGGACCGTGCCGATGTAGAAGCAGACCCTGAGCGGCTGGTACATGGCGTACATGCGCACCATGGTGGAGAGCTGCTTCTTGATGAAGCCGGGGATGCTGGTGAAGAGGCGCGACTCCCGAAGCTTCGGGTTGGTGTCCACCGGGACCGAGGCCACGGCGAGGTGCTTCTTGCCCGCCTGGATGAGCATCTCCGTGGTGTAGCTGAAGGGCGAGACGATGTTGATCTTGAGCGCGGCCTCGCGCGATATGGCCCGAAATCCGCTGACCGCGTCCGGGATGTCCACGTCCGAGAGGCAGCGGACCATGCAGCTGCCCGCGCGCTGCAACAGCTTCTTGCAGCCCGAGAAATGGCAGATCTTCCCGGTCTGCCGGTCCCCCACCACGATCTGCGCCCTGCCCTGCAGGATGGGCTCGATGAGGCGGGGGATGTCCCACCCGGCGTACTGGTTGTCGCCGTCCGTGTTCACGATGATGTCCGCGCCGTGCCGCAGGCAGTAGTCCAGGCCCTCGCGGAAGCTGCGCGCCAGCCCGATGTTGCGCTTGTTCTGCACGATGTGCCGCACGCCGTGCTGCCTCGCGACCTCCACGGTCCTGTCCGTGGAGCCGTCGTCGATGATCAGCACCTCGATCTCGTCCACCCCGTCGATCTCCGTGGGCAGATCGGCCAGCGTGGCGGGAAGGGTCTTCTCCTCATTGAGACACGGGATCTGAATGATGAGCTTCATGGCCACCTTCGCGGATTGCTGTGCGCTCGGCAGACGTTCTGCCGTCAAGGCCCTCCTCGCTCGCGCGGCGCGGCCTTCCGGCCCGCGCCTCCCTCCTCCTGCGAACGGAAGTCCCTCGCCGCTCTTTGCACCGGGCCCCGGGGTACCGCCCCCCGCGGGACCGGCGCGACGCGCCTGCGCCCCCTCCCCGGCCGGGGCCGGAAGGCGGGGAGCCCGCACGGCAGCCGGGCTGAATGCCGGAACGAATACCGGGGCGGCGCAGGTACCTGAACAGGCGCGGGGCGCGGCGATCGGTTCAGCAGTCGGCGCAGCGGTCGGTACGGCAATCAACGGCGTGCTCGCGAGCGCGGCGTGGGTTTTCCACTTCCAGCCTCCCCCTAGCACCACCAGAGCATCTTGAGCAACAAATTCATTGCCGGAACGGCTTCCAAACCACGCTGATCAGGAAAATCATGTTCTTTCAATGATCCCGAGACGCCCATGCCGCAGTTGCCCAACGTCTTCCATGGATTCTTTTGTTCAGCAAACAGGTCGACAATCCAGCGCATACCCGCAGTCACCCCCTGTCCCGGCCGCCCGTCGCTCCAGCGGCGGAAGTCGGCGCGCCCCGCCCTGCCGCCCGCCGCATTGACGAATTTCACCTTGCTGCGCTATTCGTGTGATATTCGTTCACCGATACGAGAGACTCATGGCGGACGGCGAGAAGACCAGGGAAGAACTGCGCGCCGAGCTCGAGGCGGCCAGGCGGCGCATCCGGGAGCTCGAGTCCGGCCGCGCTGCCGCGGGAAGCGGCGGCGCGCCGCAGGAGTCGCCCGCACCGGCGGGGGTCGCGCACTCCGCCGACTACCTGCGCTGCCTCGTGCACACCATCCCCGACCTCGTCTGGCTCAAGGACCCGGAAGGGGTCTACCTGGCCTGCAACGCCGCCTTCGAGCGCTATTTCGGGGCCGCCGAGGCCAAGATCGTCGGCAGGACCGACTACGACTTCGTCTCCAAAGCGGTGGCCGACTCCTTCCGGGAGAACGACCGCCGGGCCCTGCTGGCCGGGAAGTCCCTGACCAACAAGGAGTGGCTCACCTTCGCCACCGGCGGCTACCGCGGCCTCTTCCGGACCATCAAGACCCCCATGCACGACGCGCGGGGCACCCTCATCGGCGTGCTCGGCATCGCCCACGACATCACCGCGACCACCGAGCTCGAGGAGCGCATGACGGCCCTGACCCGGCCGCTGGACGACGCCGCGGGCATCACCTTCCGGGACCTGTTCAACCTCGAGGACATCCAGCGCCTGCAGGACGAGTTCTCCCGGGCCACCGGCGTGGCCTCCATCATCACCATGCCGGACGGCACGCCCATCACCGCGCCCAGCGGCTTCTGCCGCCTGTGCACCCTGATCCGCGGCACGAAGCAGGGGCTCGCCAACTGCTTCAAGTCCGACGCCGTCCTCGGCCGCCTGTGCACCGAGGGACCGACCGTCTGCACCTGCCTGAGCGGCGGCCTGTGGGACGCCGGGGCGGGCATCTCGGTCGGCGGGCGCCACGTCGCCAACTGGCTCATAGGCCAGGTGCGCGACGCGACCCAGACCGACGACACGATGCGCGGATACGCCCGCGCGATCGGCATCGAGGAGGACGAGGCCGTGGCCGCCCTGCACGAGGTGCCCGCCATGTCCCGCGAGCGCTTCGAGGACGTGGCCCGGGCCCTGTTCACCCTGGCGCGCCAGCTCTCCACCATCGCCTACCAGAACGTGCAGCAGGCCCGCTTCATCTTCGAGCGCAAGCGCGTGGAGGCGCAGCTCATCGAGATGCGGGACAAGGCAGAGGCCGCCAACCGCGCCAAGTCCGAATTCCTGGCCAACATGAGCCACGAGATCCGCACTCCGCTGAACGGCGTTCTGGGCATGCTCCAGCTGCTGCAGACCACCGACCCCAGCGAGGAGCAGAAGGAGTTCCTGCTCCTGGCCGTGCGCTCCACCAACCGCCTGACCCGCCTGCTCGCCGACATCCTCGACATCGCGCGCATCGAGGCGGGCAGGATGGAGCTCGCCGAGACCCTCTTCGACGTCGCAAGCCTGCGCGATTCCATCTTCGAGCTCTTCCTGCCCACGGCCCGGGACAAGGGGCTCTCCCTCGCCTTCGACATCTCGGACAGCGTGCCCGGGAAGCTCGTCGGCGACGAGGCGCGCCTGCAGCAGATCCTCTTCAACCTCGTGGGCAACTCCATCAAGTTCACCGAGCAGGGCGGCGTGCGCGTGACCGTGAGCGCCCGGCCCGCGCCCGCGTCCGGCCGCGTGCGCGTCCTGCTCAGCGTGGACGACACGGGCATCGGCATCCCGGACGAGTTCTACGCCGACATGTTCGAGCCCTTCGCCCAGGCCGAGGCCGACTACACCCGCAGCTTCCAGGGCGCCGGGCTCGGGCTGTCCATCGTGCGCAAGCTCGTCCGCCTCATGGACGGCGAGCTGGCCATCGACAGCGCGCCGGGCGACGGCACCACGGCCTACCTCGCCCTCACGCTCGGCCTCCCTCCGGACGCCTGTCCCCCCCAGGGCGCCCGGGAGCGCTCCTCCGCGGCGGTGTCCGCGCCCACGGGCAGGCCCGCGCGCATCCTCGTGGCCGAGGACGACGAGGTCAGCCTCGCGTCCGTCAAATGGATGCTCGAGAAATCCGGCTACGCCACGGCCGAGGCGCGCGACGGCCAGGAGGCCCTGGACCGCGTCGCGGCCGAAGACTTCGACCTCATCCTCATGGACGTGCAGATGCCCGTCATGGACGGTCTCGAAGCCACCCGCGCCATCCGCGAATCGAAAGCCCTCGGCCGTCTCGCCCGCATCCCCATCGTCGCCCTCACCGCCTACGCCATGAACGGCGACAAGGAAAAATTCCTCGCCGCGGGCATGGACGCCTTCATCGCCAAGCCCATCGACCGCGCCGTGCTCGACAAGACCATCTCCCGGCTCCTGCACGGACCGCGCTAGACGTCCGGGGCCTCCCGAGGCCGGGGACGCCCCTCTCCGGCCTTTGCGCGGCAAAGTGACGCAGGAGCGCAGCATCAGGGGCGAGAACCCATGGAACAGCGCTCTTTGGACGAGATAAGATGATGCTTTCAATGCATAAATTTTCTCCCTGATGATATATTGCAGGGATTGTCCACGGCACTTCACGTGCCTTCAGCCGAACAGAAGACGTCTTTTCGCGTGTCGAGAAGAATAATCATGCTGGAATCTGCGCCATGAGAGGACGATGCGGCCTGCTCAAGCGCTTCGAGGAGGATTGCATCTCCAGATGCCGTCTGGTAAACGGTCAAATAGTCGGCCTTCTGCTTTGTCATGCATGCCTCTGCATGGAGATTCGCGTCCAATAAGCTGGAATTTTTCCTGCAACGAGTGGACAGTACAGGATCTTCACGAGGACAGAGACGCAGTGAAGGGCCATTCCAGCAGTTTCTTCAGGAGGTTTCGAAGAGTGGATTATCCAGGAACACCTATTATGAGTTGACGTTTTCCAGGGGGAAAAACTTAACATCGAGGAGAGGTATGGCATGAGCGCTCTGGGCGACATCAAGATTTCCAGGAAACTCGGCTTCATTCTGATCCTGAACATCCTCCTGCTCAGCACGATGGGGCTCGTGGCCTATTACAGCGCCGAGTACCTCCAGTCGCAGCTCACCGACGTCTTCGAGCACGACTTCAAGGGCGCCTCCCTCCTCCTCGAGGCCGACAGGGACCTCCACCAGATGCTCATCGCCGAGCGCTCCATGATCTTCGCGCAGCCGGGCAGCAAGGCCTACGCCGACCTGATGCAGGAATACACGGAGAACATCGGGCAGGCCGACACCCGGGTGAAGAAGTTCTACGAGGCCGAGCCCAGCCCGGAGACCAAGAAATACGTCGACCAGTACTTCAGGGACCGCGCGACGTGGGAACCCGTCTCCCGCAAGGTCATCGAGCTGCGCGAGAAGGGCGACACGGAGGCCGCCAAGGAGCTCTCCCTGGGCGAGGCCAAGAAGCGCTTCGGCGCCATGCGCGAGAACCTCAACGAGCTCACCGAGATCGTGAACAGGCTCGCCGAGGGCAAGGACAAGGCGTCGCAGGCCTCCTTCAAGACCCTGGTGCTCATACTCATCGCCATCACCGTGGGCAGCGCCGTGCTCGGCGCCTTCGTCACCTTCGTCCTCTCGCGCAACATCACCACGCCCCTGCGCAGGATGATGGACTTCGCCCGGCGCATCGGCAAGGGCGACTACAACGCAACGCTCGACGTGGACCAGAAGGACGAGAACGGAATCCTGGCCAAGGCGTTCCGGGATATGCTCGCCCAGCTGAAGGGGAACATGGAGGAGGTGGGCAGGCAGTCCCGGATCGCCGAGGACAAGGCCCGCCAGGCGTCCGAGGCTCTGCAGGCCACCCAGGAGGCCCAGGCGAAGGCCGAGGTCGCCCGCAAGGAAGGCATACTCAGCGCGGCCGACCAGCTGCAGGACATCGTGGCCAGGGTGTCCACGGCATCCTCCGAGATTTCCGCCCAGATCGACGAATCCAGCCGCGGCTCGGAGGAGCAGTCCCGCCGCGTGGCGGAGACGGCCACGGCCATGGAGGAGATGAACGCCACGGTCCTCGAGGTGGCGCGCAACGCGGGCCAGGCCGCAGAGACCGCGGACAGCGCCAAGCACAACGCCGAGGACGGCGCCCGGATCGTGAACGACGTCGTGCAGGGCATGGACACGGTCAAGAGCCAGGCCCAGGAGATGCGAGAGGACATGGGGGCGCTCGGGCGGCAGGCCGAGGGCATCGGCCGGATCATGAACGTCATCACGGACATCGCGGACCAGACCAACCTCCTGGCGCTGAACGCCGCCATCGAGGCCGCCCGGGCGGGCGACGCGGGCCGCGGCTTCGCCGTGGTGGCCGACGAGGTGCGCAAGCTGGCCGAGAAGACCATGGCCGCCACCAAGGAGGTGGGCGAGGCCATCTCCGGCATCCAGCAGAGCACCCGCAAGAACATCCAGAACGTGGACAATTCCGCCAAGGCCATCGAGGACGCCACGACCCGCGCCAACCAGTCGGGCGAGTCCCTGCAGCGCATCGTGGATCTGGTGGACCAGGCGGCGGACCAGGTCCGCTCCATCGCCACGGCGTCCGAGGAGCAGTCGGCCGCGAGCGAGGAGATCAACCGCAGCATCGAGGACGTGAACCGCATCTCGGCCGAGACCGCGCAGGCCATGGCCCAGTCGGCCCACGCCGTGAGCGACCTGGCGGCCCAGGCCAACGCCCTGCAGAGGCTCATCGCCAGGCTGCGGGAAGACGCCGGGCAATAGCCGCGCAGCGGCCTCGCCCCGCCCATGCCGGACAGCGGCGCCCCTCCCCCGAAGGAGGGGCGCCGTTTTTTTCGTCCCGGAGGGCGCGGCCCCGCAAAGAGGAGGGCCCCCTTCCCGGAGGCGGGAAGGGGGCCCGTGGGAAAAGGCGCCGGACCGGAGGCTAGGCCGTGGCGGCCTCGCACTCGGCCGGTTCCCGGCAGGAGAGGGAGAGCAGATCCTCGGCCGTGAATATGTTGTCCACGTCGAGGATCATGACGAACCCATCCTCCTGCTGCGCCATGCCCTTCAGGTACGTGGTGTCGACGTCCAGCCCCATCTTGGGGGCGGGCTCCACGGACGCGGCCTCGATATCCACCACTTCGCGCACGGCGTCCACCAGCGCCCCGAGGATCACGGGTCCGTCGCCCATGTCCGTTTCGGTGATGATGATGCAGGTGCTCACGGTCGGATCGGTTTCGTTCAAGCCCAGCTTGAGCCGCATGTCGACCACGGCCACGGCGTGCCCGCGCAGGTTGATGACCCCCCGCATGGCGGCGGGGGTGCGGGGCACCCGGGTGATGTTCGTGTATTCCAGCACCTCGCGCACTACCGAGATCGGCAAGGCGTAGTTTTCCTCGTCCAATACGAACGTCAGGAACTGTCCTGACCGCATTTCGCTTTCCATGACCGGCTCTCCTTTATTCCGCCTAGAACTTCTCGAATTCGTCGTCTCCGACCCCCGCCCCCATGTCCAGGGCCAATCCGGCGGACTTGGCGGGGGGGGTGGAGGCATGCGTCGCGGGGGCGAGCTTCCCGTGCGGCGCGGGGTGCGCGATCATGGCCTTCTTCCGCGGGCGCCGGGTCTGCCCTTCCTTCGTGTCGATGCGGAAGAAGCCCATGGTCCCCTGCAGCTGCTCGGCCTGGCTGGAGAGCTCTTCGGAGGTCGAGGCCATCTCCTCGGCGCCCGAGGCGTTCTGCTGCACGACCTTGTCGAGCTGCTGCACGGCCTTGTTGATCTGCTCCGCCCCCGAGTCCTGCTCGGCGCTCGCGGCGGCGATCTCCTGCACGAGGTCCGCGGTGCGCTTGATGTCGGGGACCATCCTGTTCAGCATTTCTCCGGCCTTCTCGGCCACCTCCACGCTGCGGCCGGAGAGCTCGCTGATCTCCCCCGCGGCCTGGCCGCTGCGTTCGGCAAGCTTGCGCACCTCGGCCGCGACCACGGCGAAGCCCTTGCCGTGCTCACCGGCCCGCGCCGCCTCGATGGCCGCGTTGAGCGCCAGGAGGTTGGTCTGCCGGGCGATCTCCTCGATGATGGTGATCTTCTCCGCGATCTCCTTCATGGCCGACACGGTCGCCCCCACGGCCTGGCCCCCCTCCTCCGCGTCGCGCGCGGACTGCAGGGCGATCTTCTCGGTCTGCCGGGCGTTCTCGGCGTTCTGGCGGATGTTGGAGGCCATCTCCTCCATGGACGAGGAGATCTCCTCCACGCTGGCGGCCTGCTCCGTGGCGCCCTGGGAAAGGGTCTCGGAGGAGGCGGAGAGCTCCTGGCTGCCCGAGGCCACGTTCTCGGCCCCGCCGCTCACCTCGGAAACCACCTGCCCGACGCGTTCGACCATGTCGTTGAGCGCCTTGGCCAGGATGCCCACCTCGTCCTTCTGGTCGATGTCCAGGCGCTTGCTGAAGTCGCCCTCGGCCATGGCCTTGGCGAAGTCCACGCCCTTGATCACCGGCCGGGTGATGGAGCGCGTCAGATAGACGGCCAGACCGATGCCCAGGAGCAGCGCCACGGCCAGGCCGCTGACCATGACCGAGGAGGCGGCCGTGAGAGCGCCCGCCGACTCGTGCGCGATCTTGTTCGTGTGCTCCATGCCCGCGTCCGCCGTCTCGCGGCAGGCCGCCAGGACTTCGTCCGCGGCCTTGCCGCGCCTGACCGCGATCTCGTCCGAGCGGTCCCAGGCGTCCAGAAGATCGGTCATGGCCGCCTTGTAGTCCCCGGCCGCCTTCTTGGTCAGCTCGATCTGCCGCAGGTTGCTCTCCCTGTGCGTGACCGTGCGCAGCTCGGCCAGGAGCTCCTCGATCTTGGGGAAATTGCCCAGGGCGGTCTTGAGCATCTCCTTGCTGCGGAACGCCTGGGCCTTGAAGTTCCTGACCCGCGTGTCGTTGCCCGCGTCGATGATCTGATTGACCCAGGTGATCTTCTGCTGCCGCTCGTCCAGGGATTGGGCGGACGCCTTGCCCTGTATCTCCTGCTTCATGCTGGTGTTCTGATCGTTCAGGAAGGTCGCGCAGTTCTGCATGTACTGCACGGCGGCCGCATCGAGCTTGTGGTGGATCTGGTCGATGGCGTCCTGCACGGCCACTGTCTGGTCGGTCAAGGACTCGTATTGCGCCACCTTCTCCTTGGCCTTGGCCACGTTCTCGCGCAGGGTCGTCAGATCCGGGAAGGCCTGCGCGTGAGCATCGGCCTGGCGCAAGGCCTCCTTGACCTGTCCGAGGTCCTGGCGCAGCGCCTGCAGGGACGACTGGTCGCCGGTGTAGGTGTACGTGCGCATCTCGAGCATGGTGGCCAGGGACGTCCGCTCGAGCATGTTGGCCTTGGCCACCTCGGGCACGTACTCCCGGTCGAGGCGGTCGGCGTCCTTGCTGACGCCGCGCATGTTGTACACGGCCAGCCCGCCGAGCGTGCACGCGATGATGATGAGCAGGCCGAAGCCGAGCCCCATCTTTGTTCCCAGCTTGAGATTTTTCATGATGCCCCCAGGTTTACTTGATAAACTGTTCATGCAAACAGGTGGTGATAGACAGACACTAGGGCATAGACGAACGTAATGCCAGGAAGCGGCACGAAAATATAAGCTCGTTTTTCCATCCAGCGCTTTTCTTGAAACATCTCCTCGAACGCTTCCGCGCCTGGACTCCCGTCCCGGATGCAGACCGGAGGTTCCCGGCCCAGGACGGAGGCGCGGCGGCCCTTCCCGGAAGGGACGCGCACGCCCCCGGCCCGGCGCGGGCGGCCCGCGCCGCGACCGCCCGGTGGGGACCGGCAGACCCGCCGCCCTGCCCGCCCTCCCCCTCCTGCCGTCCGGATTGACAAGCGCGCTTTCGCAACTGCAAAGTGGACTTTGCACACCCCGCCGCTTCAAGAAAGAAATCACTTTTAAAACCGGGATGATGTGACCCGATCCGAAAACTGGCCCGTCCCTTGCTTTTGGTGCGCGGCACGAGGGAGCCGAACCGCCCGGCGCGGTCGGCTCCCCGTGCAGGGACACGCCGAGCGCGGCCCAGGCGGGGCGTGAACGGACGGCTGGATACGGATCGCAGGGTCATTCCGGAAAGGATCGCCAGGGAAATGGTGGAATTCAGAAGAACGAGGCTTTCGCCGGGAACCGGCCCGCGGGGAGGAGATTCCCGCAGGACGGCCCGCGGCGTGGGCCGCACCATTGCCGGCAGCCGGCGGAGGGACGCATGAAGCTCCCAAGGCCATACTCCCTGCAAAGCCGGTTTCTCGTCGGCCTGCTCGCGGCCTCGGTCATCATCGGCGGCCTGCTCTTCGCCGGGTTCTCCTACCACGTGCGCCGGGTGCTCGAGAACGAGGTGCGGGACAAGGCGGCCATGGTCCTGGCCCAGGTGGACTCCGTGCAGCGCTACGAGCGCCGCATACTGCGGCCCCGCATGTACGAGGCCCTGCCGGACACCTTCATCATCGAGGCCATGTCCTCCTCCTACATCTCGCGCATCGTCATGAACGACATGGCCGACGAGAGCCACACCAACCTGCTCTACCGCCGGGTGGCCATCGGCGCGCGCAATCCCAGGTACGAGGCCGACGCCCTGGAGCGCGGGCTGATCGAGACCTTCCGCAAGGACCCGGCCCTGCACCTCTGGCAGGGCTACAAGACGATCGGCGGGGTCAGGCACTTCGTCATGGCGCGGCCGGTGGTCTATCAGCAGAGCTGCCTGCGCTGCCACGGCGAGATCGGCGACGCGCCTCCCGAGCTCATCGCGCTGTACGGCGACCGGGGGTTCCACCATGCCGAGAACTCCATCGGCGGCGTGGACTTCGTGGGGCTGCCGGTGGACGCCTCGGTGGCGCGCGTCCAGAACGCCATCTGGACCTACCTGCTGCTCTTCGCCCTGGGGGCGCTGCTCTACTTCGCGGCCACCAACGTGATCTTCAAGCGCATCGTGGCCAACAACATCCGCCTGCTGACCACCAGCTTCCGCCGCAACTTCAGCGACGACAAGGGCGCGGCCCTGGTGCGCGAGGTCGAGCAGGGCGACGAGATCGGCGAGATGCTCGCGGGCATCGACAAGCTGAGCGACTATCTCTACGAGACGCGCCAGCAGATCCAGGGCTACGCCACGAACCTCGAGGCCATGGTGGAGGAGCGCACCCGCGAGCTGGCCGACCAGGCCCACGCCCGCGCCGAGGACGTGCGGATGTTCGTGCAGCTCCTGGCCGGGGCGAACCGCAGCGGCTCGCGCCCCGAGCTGTGGCAGGCCACCCTGCCCCTCATCGCCGAGCGCTTCGACCTGGAGCGGGCGGCCTACGTCTGCACCTTCTTCTCCAACCGCCACTACGCCTGGCCCGAATCGGCCGAGGCGGGCGACCTCCCGCCGGACTGGATCGACCTGCTGACCGGCTCCACGGCGCGCATAGAGGGCGACCGGGCGTTCATCCCGGTGGAGTCCACCCAGGGCACGGCCGAGGGGCTGCTCTGCCTGTACCGCAAGCCGGGCCGCGACTTCGAGGAGCAGGACCGGGCCGTGCTGCAGGCCATCGGCCGCCAGCTGGGGCTGGCCGCCGACAACATCATGGCGCTGGAGTCCATCGTCCGCCACAGCGCCAACCTGCGCGCCATCTTCGAGGGCATCACCGAGCCCCTGCTGCTGACCGACACCTCCGGCTCCCCGGTGGTGGCCAACGAGGCGGCCAGGCGGCTGAGCATGGACCTCTCCGGCGGCGTGACCGGCGACGGCAACGTCATCGGCCTGCTGTGCGAGGCGGGCGCCGGGCACAAGGACTGCGACATCGCGAAGTCCATCAGGCTGAACGAGGTCATCTCGCGCGAGGTCTCGCTGGCGAACGGCCGCTCCTTCGCCCTGAGCATCTACCCGGTCTACCCGGCCGGGCCGTCGCAGAGCGGGCAGGCCGTGGTCTACGTGCACGAGACCACGCAGCAAAAACGCCTCCTGGCCCACATGACCCACTCCGAGAAGATGGCCACCGTGGGCAAGCTGGCCTCGGGCCTGGCCCACGAGATCAACAATCCCCTGGGCGTCATCCTCTGCTACGCCGAGCTGCTGAAGAAGGCCGTGCCCGAGGGCCAGCTGGGCGAGGACGTGGAGGTCATCCTCAAGCACACGCGCCAGGCCCAGCACGTGCTGAAGGACCTCCTCTCCTTCGCCAGGCCCAAGGCCTCCACCGACCAGGCCGTGGACCTGGCCCGGGCCGTGCGCTCCATCGCGGACGTCTTCCGCGTGCAGGCGGAGCGGCAGGGCGCCGCCATCTCGGTCGAGTCCGACGGCGACGTTCCGCCCGTGGCGGCCGACTCGCAGGCCATCGAGCACATCATGACCAACCTGATCATCAACGCCCTGGACGCGCTGCCCGAGCCGGGCGGCCGGGTGCGCATCTCGGTCTCGCACGACGCCGCGGCCCGCGAGGCCGTGGTGCGCGTGGCCGACGACGGCCCCGGCATCGCCGACGAGGACCGCCAGTACATCTTCGACCCCTTCTACACGACCAAGGAAGTGAACAAGGGCTCGGGGCTCGGGCTGTCCATCGTCTTCGGGCTCATGGGCGAGCTCGGCGGCTCGGTGACGGCCGAAAACGGCAAGGACGGCGGCGCGGTCTTCACCCTGCGCTTCCCCGCCGCCCCGGGAGGCGCGTCATGAGCGATGCCGCCGCCATGCACATCCTCATCGTGGACGACGAGGCCGACTTCGCCAGGGGGCTCAAGAGGCTCGTGGAGGGCGAGTTCCCCGACGTCCGGGTCCAGGTGGCCACGTCCGGCGAGCAGGCCGCGGTCGCCCTCAGGCGCGGCCGCGTGAACCTCCTGATCACCGACCTGCAGATGCCCGGCATGAACGGCATGGCGCTGCTCGACGCGGCGCTGCGCCGCGCGCCGTTCCTCTCCGCCGTGGTGCTCACCGCCCACGGCTCCATCGAGATCGCGGTGGAGGCGCTGAAGGCCGGGGCCTACGACTTCCTGACCAAGCCCATCGAGCCGGAGACCCTGTTCAGGGTGGTGGCCAAGGGGCTGGAGCGCAGCCGCCTGCTCACCGAGAACCGCGACCTGCGCGACCAGCTCGAGCGCCGCAAGGAGCATCTCATCGGCGAGAGCCCGGCCATGGAGCAGCTGCGCAAGACCATCGCCGCGGCCGCGCAGACCGAATACACCGTGCTCATCATGGGCGAGTCCGGCACCGGCAAGGAGCTCGTGGCCTCCATGGTCCGCGACCTGAGCCGCAGGGCGGACAAGCCCTTCGTCGCCGTGAACTGCACGGCGATTCCCGAGAACCTGCTGGAAAGCGAGCTGTTCGGCCACGTCAAGGGGGCCTTCAGCGGCGCGGACAAGGACCGCGACGGGCTCTTCGTGCGGGCCGATTCCGGCACCATCCTGCTGGACGAGATCGGGGACATCCCGCTGGAGACCCAGGCCAAGCTGCTGCGCGTGCTGCAGGAAGGCGAGATCAGGCCCGTGGGCTCGGACAGGGCGCGCGGCGTGGACGTGCGGGTCATCGCCTCCACCAACCAGGACCTCCCCGCCCGGGTCGCGCAGCGGACCTTCCGCGAGGACCTCTACCACCGGCTGAACGTGCTCGCCCTGAACCTGCCGCCGCTGCGCGAACGCAAGGGCGACGTGCTCCTGCTGGCCCGCTACTTCATGCACAAGGCCTGCGCGGAGCTCGGACTGCCGGACAAGGAACTCTCGCCCGAGGTGCTGGGGCACCTGGCGGCCGGGGAATGGCCCGGCAACGTGCGCGAGCTGCAGAACACCATCCGCAGGCTGGCCGTGTTCGGCACCAGCGGCACGGTGGCCATGGACGCCGTCCGCCTGGCCGGGGGCGAGCCCGCGGCCAGGGACGGCGAGCTTCCCTTGTTCAAGGAGGCCAAGGGCCAGGTGGTGGACGGATTCACCCGCGACTACATCCGCGAGGCCATGGCCCGGGCCGGGGGCAACGTCTCCCAGGCCGCGCGCATCTCCGGCCTCTCGCGCGTGGCCGTGCAGAACATGCTGGCCCGGTTCGGCATCACGACGGACGAGTTCAAGTAGCGGGATCCCCTGGCGTTCCCGGAAACGGGACGAATTGCGCTGGAAAGGTCCGGCGGCCGCGCAGACGCGATCGCCGGACCAGCAACATAAGCACTAGGAGGAAAGGAATGTCAGGGGAAAACGAAAAGGTCGAAGAACCGACCCGCAGGCAGACCGTCGGCCTGAAGGAACTGTACCTGAAAGAGGACTGGTGGGCCATCTGGCTCTCCCTGGGCATCATTCTGGCGGCCTACGCCTTCTTTCTCGCGGGCGGCTCGCTCAAGTGGATCGCCGTCACCCCGGCCAAGTGGCACACGCTCGACCAGCTGGCGGGCGACTTCGGCAGCCACATCACGCAGTACGTGGCGCAGTTCGTCCTGTGGACGGCCATCTTCAGCGTCAGCCTCAAGATCATGGGCAAGAAGGTCGGGGAGTTCATCCCCTCGTTCACCTTCGTCTACGTCTGCTCGATCGTGATCTTCATGATCGGCTCCTGGGACCAGGCGCACGACTACAACCTCGAGCCGCCCCTCATCGCCCTGGCCATCGGCATGGTCATCGCCAACTTCACCGGCCTGCCGCGCTGGATGGATACGGGCTTCCGCGTCGAGTACTACATCAAGGTGGGCATCATCCTGCTCGGCGCCACGCTGCCCCTGACCCTGATCGCCTGGGCGGGCCCCGTGGCCATCGGCCAGGCCTCCATCGTCGCCGTGACCACCTTCCTGGTCATCTTCTGGGCGGGCCGAAAGATGGGCCTGGACCGTCGCCTGTGCGCCACGCTGGGCGCGGGCGGCGCCGTGTGCGGCGTCTCCGGCTCCATCGCCATCGCGGGCGCCGTGGGCGCCAAGAAGGAGCATGCGCCCATCGCCATCACCATGGTCATCATCTGGGCCATCGTCATGATCTTCTTCCTGCCCCTGGTCTCCCGCGCCCTGCACCTGGCCACCGGCGTGACCGGCGCCTGGGTCGGCACGTCCGAGTTCGCGGACGCGGCGGGCTACGCCGCGGCCCAGGCCTACGGCAACCTCGCCGGGCACGTCAGCGGCATCCCGGGCTCCCCGGAGGACGCGGTGTGGGGCTTCACCCTCATGAAGGTCGTCGGCCGCGACATCTGGATCGGCATCTGGGCCTTCATCATGGCCATCATCTCCACCACGGTCTGGGGCCGCAAGAGCGGCACCAAGCCGGATCCCAAGGAGATCTGGTGGCGCTTCCCGAAGTTCGTGCTCGGCTTCTTCGTGGCCTCGGTGCTCATGACCGTGATCACCAGCCAGTACAGCTTCGCGGACTTCAACCACGTCCTGAAGCCCCTGCTGATCGGACCGATCAAGGCCCTGCGCACCTGGGCCTTCATCTTCTGCTTCTTCAGCATCGGCCTCACCACCCGCTTCAAGGAGCTCGCCTCGGCCGGCACCAAGCCGTTCTGGGCCTTCACCTGCGGCGTCGTGGTCAACGTGATCCTCGGCTTCGTCCTGTCCTCGATGGTCTTCGTCCACTACTGGACGAACCTGTCGCACTAGCCGGGAACCGAAAAAACGCCGCGCGGCGCCCGCACCATCCCGCGGGCGCCGCACGGCAGCCGTTCCGCCTCACCCCAAACTTCCGGAGGATGCGCCGTGTCCCTCGTCCACAAGAACGACATCTGCCTGAACTGCCGCCACTTCAACAACTCGCCCGAATACCTCGAGTCGGTCTACAAGGGCTGGAAGGTCCTCGGCTCGGCCTACGGCTCGGTGTGCAAGGACGACGGCATCTGCGACAAGCTCGACGAGTACCTCTCCGCCTACGACTGGTGCGACGGCTTCGAGCAGGCCGACGGATCGCCCGTCACCGCCTGACGGCGAACGGGCGGATGCCTCCGGCGGCCAGGAAGGGGGCTGCGCGCCCCCTCCCTGGACCCTCCCCGCGCCAGGCTGAGCCT
>NZ_ATHV01000023.1 GCF_000422205.1 Desulfovibrio sp. X2 | reverse complement strand
CGATTGCCCCCCGTTTCTGCGGGCGCCGCTCTTTTAGTGTGACGTCCGCAAAATACCCAAAGCCGTATTTTGCGGAAGATCACCCCGCCGAAACAGCCTCCTCCCCACCTCGATCGCCGACGAACCGCCGCGCGGCAAACCGCACGGGCTGTTTCTTTCTTCGGAAAGTGGATTTCGCTCCGGGGAGAGGGTATGTTTCCGCGTGATTCCCGCCCGCTCCGGGCCCGCTCCGGCAAGCGCGGGATGCCGGACGGACCGCAGGGACCGCGAGGACCGCGAGGACCGCGCGGCATGCCGGTCCGACCGGGGAGGGCGGGCGCACCCGAAAACAGGGGGAGGACGCGTGGATTCGGTAACCGACAGGCAGTGGCACCATCTCGAGGCCGCCGATGCGGTGCGGGCCCTGGGCACCGATCGGGAGCGCGGCCTGGACCTCTTCGAGGTCCAAAGGCGCCAGGAGGAGTTCGGGCCCAACGCCATCAGCCGGGTCAAGGGCGCGGGGCCGCTCAGGCGCTTCCTCCTGCAGTTCCACCAGCCGCTCATCTACATCCTGCTGGTCTCGGGGCTCATCGCGACCGCCCTGGGCGAGCACGTGGATTCCCTGGTGATCCTCGGCGTGGTCCTGGTCAACGCCGTGGTCGGCTACCTCCAGGAGGCCAAGGCCGTGGGGGCGCTGGAGGCGCTGGCGCGGTCCATGGTCACCGAGGCCACGGTCGTGCGCGCGGGCCAGAGCCGCCGCGTGGACGCCAAGGCGCTCGTGCCCGGCGACCTCGTCGTGCTCCGCTCGGGCGACAAGGCCCCGGCGGACATGCGCCTGGTCTCGGTGAAGAACCTGCAGGTCGACGAATCCGCGCTGACCGGGGAATCGCTTCCCGTGGAGAAGGGCGAGAGGGCCCTGCCCCTGGACACGCTCCTGGCCGACCGCGGCAACATGGCCTACGCCTCCACGGTCGTCACCTACGGACAGGCCGCGGGCATCGTGGTCTCCACCGGAGACCGCACGGAGATCGGCCGCATATCCGGCCTGGTGGCCGGGGCGGAGAGCCTGGACACCCCCCTCACGCGCAAGATCGAGGCCTTCAGCCGCATCCTGCTGTGGGGCATCCTGGCCCTGGCGGCCGTGACCTTCTTCGCCGGGATCATGAAGGGCGAATCCGTGCCCGACATGTTCATGGCCGCGGTCGCGCTCACGGTGGGCGCCATACCCGAGGGGCTGCCCGCGGCCGTGACCGTCATCCTGGCCATGGGCGTGTCGCGCATGGCCGCCCGCGGCGCGATCATCCGCAAGCTGCCCGCGGTGGAGACGCTGGGCGCGACCACCGTGGTCTGCTCCGACAAGACGGGCACCCTGACCCAGAACCAGATGACCGTGGTGGAGATCCGCTCCGGCGGCCGCGTCCGGGCCGTGAGCGGGTCCGGCTACGAGGCCGGGGGCGCCGTGGAAGGCGTGGCGCAAGGCTTTGCGGATGGGGCCGGGAACGGGGTCGACGGCCGCGACGAGGCGCTGCGCGAGACGCTGCTGGCGGGAATCCTGTGCAACGAGACGATCATCGAGGCGGGGGAGCTCGGCGTCACGGTTTCGGGCGACCCCACGGAGGCCGCCCTGCTGGTGGCGGCAAGCAAGGCCGGGCTGGACCGGGCCGCGCAGTCCGCCCGCCTGCCGCGGCTGGACACCCTGCCCTTCGAGTCGCAGCACCAGTACATGGCCACGCTGCACGGCCGGGGAGACGGCGCGCCGCCCGTGGTCTACTTCAAGGGGTCCGTGGAGGCGCTGCTGCAAAGGGTTTCCGACTCCATGGCCGGGGACGGCGGCCGCCTGCCCGCGGACGCGGCCCGGATCCAGGCCGAGGCGGAGGACATGGCGTCGCGGGGGCTTCGCGTGCTGGCCATGGCCGAAAAGGAGCTGCCCCAGGGGACGCGGACCCTGGACCACGCGGACGTGGCCTCGGGCATGACCTTCCTCGGGCTTCAGGGGATGATCGACCCGCCCCGGCCAGAGGCCGTGGACGCGGTGAAGACGCTGCACAGGGCCGGTGTCCGGGTCAAGATGATCACCGGCGACCACGCCCTGACCGCGGCGGCCATCGGCAGGATGCTGGGCATGGGCGGCTCGGAGGACGGCTGCCCGCCGCGCTGCCGGACGCTCACCGGGGCAGAGGTCGCGGCCATGGGCGACGCCGAGCTGGTCGAGGCGGTCAGGGACGTGGACGTCTTCGCCCGGGTGGCGCCGGAGCAGAAGCTCCGGCTGGTCATGGCCCTGCAGAACCAGGGGGAGATAGCCGCCATGACCGGCGACGGCGTCAACGACGCCCCGGCCCTGAAGCAGGCCGACATCGGCGTGGCCATGGGCCGGGGCGGCACCGAGGCCGCCAAGGAGGCCGCGGACATGATCCTCACCGACGACAACTTCGCCACCATCGAGGCCGCGGTGGAGGAGGGCCGTGGGGTGTACGACAACCTCCTGAAGTTCATCGTCTGGACCCTGCCCACCAACCTGGGCGAGGGGCTGGTCATCCTGGTCTCGGTCATCCTGGGCGGGGCGCTGCCCATCCTGCCCGTGCAGATTTTGTGGATCAACATGACCACCGCCGGGGCCCTGGGGCTGACCCTGGCCTTCGAGCCCAAGGAGCCGGGCATCATGGAGCGGCGGCCGCGCGAGGCGGACCATCCCATCCTCGACAGGGAGCTCGTCATCCGCATCGTCCTGGTGGGCGGCATCCTGCTGCTCGCCGCCTTCGGGCTGTACCGCTGGGAGCTGGCCGCCTCGCACAGCGAGGCGCAGGCCAGGACCGTGGCCGTCAACGTCTTCGTCATGGTGGAGGCCTTCTACCTCTTCAACAGCCGCTCCTTCACCCTCTCCCCCTTCGCCCTGGGGTTCGGGGGCAACGTATGGCTGCTCGGCGGCTTCGCGCTGATGATGGCGCTGCAGCTCCTGTTCACCTACGCCCCGTTCATGAACGTGATGTTCGGCTCGGCCCCGGTGGACCTCCTGAGCTGGGCCAAGGCCGCGGCCGTGGGCGCGCTCTCCTTCCTCGTGGTCGAGTTCGAGAAGCGGCTTCGGCGCGCCTGAGCGGGCGGGAAGCGCGCCTGGACGCGAGAGGCCGGGCCCTTCACAGGGCCCGGCCTCTTCGGTCTCATGGCGTTTTCGTTGCGGATCAGGAGCGGGCGGACCTGCGTCTCCTGGCCGCGACCAGCCCGGCCAGGCCGGAGCCGATGAGCAGCAGGCTGGCGGGTTCCGGGGTGGCGGTCGGCGGCGGGGGCGCGGCGCCGGCGGGCAGGTTGATGAAGGCGACCACGGAACTCAGGGCGTCGTTGAAGCCCGCGTCCAGGGTCAGGTTGAGGTTGTTGAGGCCCATGCTCAGATAGCTCGTGATGTCGTAGGTCTTGATGTCGAAGAGGTTGCCGTTGCCCGTGGGGCCGGTGCCGCCGGGCAGCGAGTCGCCCTGGAACAGGCCGCCCGTGGCGAGGAACGTGCCGTTGATGCGCAGCGTGCCGTCGTCGTCGGTGCCGAAGTTCTGGCCGTCGGAGACGAAGAGGGTGAGCAGGGCGGTGCCGCCCGAATAGTCGATGCCGTTCAGGGTCAGGTCCCAGCCCGCGGGATCGTAGCTCGAGGCGAAGTTCGAGTCGTTCCCGTTGAAGATGACGATGTCGCGGTTGTTGGCCGAGACGCCGTCGTTGAAGAACACCGCGGTGGCGGCGCCGTTGACCTGGATGTCGGGGCCCTTGGTGAAGTTCGTCAGGTCGTAGGCGCCGTTGCCGTTGATGATCGAGGAGGTGTTGGCGCGGTATGCCTGGCTGTTGTCGAAGCCCCAGAAGTTGTCCTGGGAGAAGCCGATGTTCGTGCCGGTCACGGCAGAGCCGTTCACGGTGACATCGGCGTTGGCGTTCGGGTCGGTGGAGTTGGTGGGCCCGTGCCACCACAGGTAGGACTGGTCGAAGGTGCCGGAGACGCCGCTCACGGTGATGGTCCCGGTCCCGCTGTTGCGCATGCCGCCGGTTCCGGCGGTCACGAAGTCGGTGTCGTAGATGGTCGTGTAATAGGTGATGTCGTTTGCCTGCGCAGGAGCGGCCTGCATGAGCAGGGCCGCCAGGGCGGCGGCCGCCAGGGCGATCATTTTGCGTGTCATGGCTACCTCCTCGAAAAGTTTGTGGATGGCGTCCATGCGGCGCGCGGGAACTGCGCGGCGGTCGTCGGAGATCGTGGGGGCGGCGGAGCGGCAGAGAGGGAGAGGGGAGGTCGTGAACGTGCGACCCGCATGCACACGAGCATCGGAGCAAGACAGGTGCCAACGGTACCCTGCCGTGATGACTGATTTTTTGCCGGGTAAAGGCCTTCTTTTCTGTAAGATCGACCGACAGAATGTAAAGAAACGTAAACGGCGGATGTGCTGATCGGTGTTCATTTTTCTGGAGCGGTCGAGCAGCCTGTGATGAAGTCGCGCGGACGTTTCCAGCCTGTCCGGGAAAGGCGGAGGGATGGCCTGGAAGGTTCACCGGGTGAGGATCCGGGGGCGGACGGGCAGGCGCTGTCCGCCGGGGGCCGCACTCCGGCTCCCGCGTTCGCGCATCCCGTCCTGTCCCTCCCGGTGGCTGTCCGATTCCCCTTTTTCCCAGCATCGCCTTGAACGGGGCGCGCCGGGGTGGTAGGTGGGAGGGTGCAGCGAAATCTCACGGGAGGATCGGTCATGGAAGATACGAAACGCATGGAATACATCGGCATCGCGGACACCGGGCTTCGGGTCTCGCGCATCGCGCTCGGCACGTGGGCCATCGGCGGCTGGATGTGGGGCGGCGCGGACGAGGAGCAGTCCATCGCCACCATCCTGGCCGCCCTGGACAAGGGCGTGACCCTGGTGGACACCGCGCCGGTCTACGGCTTCGGCACCTCGGAGCGGGTGGTGGGCAAGGCCCTGGCCGAGAGCGGGCGGCGCGACGAGGTGAGCATCTCCACCAAGTGCTGCCTGGAGTGGAAGGACGGCAAGGTCTTCCGCAACGGCTCGCGCGACCGGGTGCTGCTCGAGGTGGAGGACTCGCTGAAAAGGCTGCGCACGGACCGGCTGGAGATCCTCTACGTGCACTGGCCGGACAGCGCGCGTCCCATCGAGGAGACCGCGGCCGCGGTGCGCGAGGTCTACGAGCAGGGCACGGTCAAGGCCGTGGGCGTGAGCAACTTCACCATCGATCAGATGCGGCGCTTCAAGGGCGAATGCCCCCTGCACCTCTGCCAGCCGCCCTACAACATCTTCGAGCGCGCCGTCGACGGCGACTTCAAGGCCTGGTGCGAGCGGAACGACGTGAGCCTCATGACCTACGGCGTGCTCTGCCGCGGGCTGCTCTCGGGCAAGATGCGGCCGGACGCGAAATTCACGGGCGACGACC
Organism: Desulfovibrio sp. X2; assembly: GCF_000422205.1. Lineage (NCBI taxonomy): Bacteria > Pseudomonadati > Thermodesulfobacteriota > Desulfovibrionia > Desulfovibrionales > Desulfovibrionaceae > Desulfovibrio > Desulfovibrio sp. X2. The sequence goes on along the minus strand of NZ_ATHV01000023.1, from coordinate 11,477 downwards.
TGCGCCAGTGGGACCCGAAGTTCCAGGCCCGGCGCCTGCCGCAGTACCTGGCGGCGGTGGACGGGCTCGCCGCCCTGGCCAAGGACCGCTACCGCAAGAGCCTGCTGGCCTTCGCGGTGCGCTGGGTGCTCGAGCGCGGCGTGCCCGTCGCCATCTGGGGCGGCAGAAAGCCGGAGCAGATGGAGCCCCTGGACGAGATCTTCGGCTGGTCCCTGGACCTCGCCACCATGGCCCTGGTGGACGACATCCTCGCCGAACACGTGAAAGACCCCGTCTCCCCCGCCTTCATGGCCCCGCCCTCGGGCGTGGGGTAGGGGCGCGGGCAAAGGGCCGAAAGAAAAAGCAAAAGGAAAGGCCCGGCCGGGATTCCCGGCCGGGCCTTTCCTTGTCGCCATGGGTATCACTCTTGACGTGATACCCATGGCGGTTTATCTCTCGACATCATGATCAGGTCGTTCGCCTGCAAGGAGACGGAGCGGGTCTTCTACCAGATGCGCTCGCGCCGCTTCGGAGCGGACGTGCTGCGCGCCATCCAGCGCAAGCTGGCCATGCTCGATGCAGCCGTGACGCTGGACGACCTGCGGAGCCCACCGGGCAACCGGCTGGAACCGCTGTCCGGCGACCGCTCCGGGCAGTGGAGCATCCGCGTCAACGGTCAGTTTCGTGTCTGTTTCACCTGGACCGGGCGGGACGCGGAGAACGTCGAGGTGGTGGACTACCACTAGCGGATCGGCGTGCGAGAAAGATTTATGGAGGAAAGAATGAGACGCCCCGAGCTTCCCCCGGTGCACCCGGGCGAGATACTGGCCGAGGAATTTCTCGCGCCGCTCAGCATCAGCCAGAACCGTCTTGCGCGCGACTTGGCCGTGCCCGCGCAGCGCGTGAGCCAGATTGTGCGCGGCGAACGGGCCGTGACTCTGGATACGGCGCTTCGTCTCGCGGCCTACTTCAAGACCAGCCCGGAATTCTGGCTCAACCTGCAGCAGCAGTATGACCTGCGTACCGCCCGCGCCCAGCACCTGCCCGAGCGCATCGAGCGCGAGGTGCGGCCCATGGACGTGGCGCAGGCATGAGTCGAACGGCAGTGATGGCGAAGAAGGAACACGTCGGATCGTCTCTGGATGACTTCCTGAACGAGGAGGGCGTGCAGGCCGAGGTTACGGCCCGCGCGCTCAAGCGCGTCCTGGCCTGGCAGATCAGCCAGGCCATGCAGCGCGAGGGGCTGACCCGCGCGGGCCTCGCCGCCCGCATGGGCACCAGCCGCGCCTCCCTCAACCGCCTCCTGGACCCCGCCAACGCCTCCGTCACGCTCGCCACCATGGGCAAGGCGGCTGCGGCGCTGGGGAAGAGGTTGCAGGTGGAGTTGGTGGATTGAAGGTGTTTATTGGCTAATAACAAATATAGTTATTTTTTAGGTGCCTTGTCATACATTCTCGATAGAAAGAAGACTGTAAATGTGGACGCAATTGTTAGTGAAATGGCGTAAAAATAAATCCAGCATCCAGGGATAAGAAAGAAATTTTTAGTCAATGATAATGCATCTGAAAATACTGCGGCAAGAAGTGCTATTGCTTGGATAAGAACAAAATGCGCTAAGCTTGCACTCGCTTCTAAATAAGGTGATGCGTTCTCGCCATCTTCACAACCTTTAATGGCGTGCTGGAACTCTTTGTCTCCAAGTGCAAGCATTATAGCGTAGCCGCCAAGTGAGAATCCAAGTAAATTTGGTAGGACCGACAGTGCTGATTTATACCATTTCCATCCGTCGACAAAATCGTATATAACAATGGTTATCAAACACGAAAACCAAACATATGATGATTTTAAAAGTGCCTTTATTCCTCCATATGCTCTTAGGTAATGGAAGAATTCACTCTTATTTGTCATGGTATATGATCTATCAGTGTTTTTTTCGATTTATGAGCCTGTTCCACAGGCTCTCAGCGAGAGTTTGCAATTTACTCCAATAATCTAGGGCATCAGAATACTGCGCTACTTCTTTTAAAGGGTAGTCTTTGGACGAGAGTGTGACTAGACGGTTCTCTCCATCTTTCCCACTGACTTCAACATGCCCATTTGAACTTGCCATTTCCATAAGGGCATTAAGCTCCTCATCGGGAGATATGACAGTGCCTTTTATGGCATTGTATGTTTGATTTGTCCTGGACGCATTCATTTTTTGAAATCTCTCTACTATCCTTTCTTCACTCTGATTTGTTATATCAGGATTTGGCATGATAAAGTTTATGGTAATTTTCTGTTTATACGGAAAGCTGACAATCCTATCTATTAAGTCCCTGGCTGGTTCAACAGTTACGCCAATTCTTCCCATTTTTTCGAAAAGATCGATTGAATTTGCGATCTCTGAGAAAGCACGCGCAAATTGCAAAGGGCTAATGTTTGAAGTGTCGATGAATAATTTGTGGCCAGCAGAATAAAATATAAAATTTACATCCCTAAAATTAGGTCCGAGGTTCAATTTTACCTGAGGAACAGGCCGTCCATGGTTATCTAAAATAGCAGAATGATTTTCTGCATCCCACCATGGTGATTCAGGGTCTATCTGGGTGTAGGTCGCGAATGCTCCTTTGATTATTCCCTCGGTTTCAGCAAAATAGTGCAACATCATTCGCCGATCACCATGGACTCCCCCGCTTAGAGCCGGCTGGATGCCGCGAATGAGCTCGAATAATTCTAAGTATCTGGATGGATGATGAGGAGGTTCAGTTGTGACATTTATTGCAGCAACAGAAAGTTTTTTTAAGTGAGGCATCGTTCCCCCCCTATTTTTTGAAGAGAATTATAGCCTATCTTTTTATGGTATTCAATATGAAAAGCTGTTATCTGCTATTGATCTTTAGGCAAAAGACCTAAGTCGTTACGTTAATTCCCCTAGTTCATCCGCAGTCGCATCTTCACCAGATCATCCTCGTACAGCACTTCGACCTCGAAGCCGAACTTCTTGGCCAGGCCGATCATGCCCTTGTTTTCGGGCAGGGTTTCGGCGGTGAGCCAGGTGGTGCCGCGGGATTTCACGTAGCGGATCATCTTGGCGAGGAGGAGGGAGCCGAGGCCCTGGCCCTTCATGGTGGTGTCCACGATGATGGCGAACTCGGCCTCCTGGTTGTCCGGGCTCGTGCTCGCGCGCACCACGCCCAGGGTCTTGGGCGTGCCGCGGATCTCGGTGGTGGCGATGAAGGCCATCTCGCGGTCGTAGTCGATCTGCGTGAACTTGGGCATGTCCGAGAACTCGAACTCCTGCACCGTGCCGAAGAAGCGCAGGCGCAGGTCGTCCTTGTCCAGGCCGCGCACGAAGTCCAGGTGCGCGGGCGCGTCCTCCGGCCGGATGGGCCGAAGCGTCACCTTGTCCCCGTTCTTCAGCTTCACGCACTCCTCGAGCTCGCTCGGGTAGGGGCGGATGGCCAGCCTGTCCGGCCCCTCGCCCTCGTACGGGCCGATCCAGATGCGCGCGGAGAGCGCCAGCACGCCCTTTTCGTCCGCGAACAGCGGGTTGACCTCGAGCGCGGTTATCTGCGGCACGTCGATGATCAGCTGCGTTACCTGGATGAGGGTCAGGCAGACGTCGTCCAGGTCCACCTGGTGGGTGGCGCCCGGGGTCTTCAGCAGGCGCGAGATGCGCGTGCGGTCGATGAGCTCCTGGGCCAGGGCCATGTTCAGGGGCGGCAGGGCCACGGCGAAATCCTGAATCACGCGCGAGGCCAGCCCGCCGTGTCCGAAGCGGATGATGGGGCCGAAGACCGGGTCCGCGTACATGCCCACGTAAAGCTCGTGCGCGCCGGGCCTGCGGCCCATCTGCTGCACGGTGTAGCCGCTGATGTGCGCGTTCGGCGCATGGCGGTGCAGGCGGTGCGCCACGTGCGCGGCCGCGTCCCAGACCTGCTCCGGCGTCTCCAGGTCCAGCGTCACGCCGCCCACCTCGTAGGGCTGCTTGATCTCGGGCGAGCGCACCTTGAGGGCCACGGGATAGCCCAACTCCTCGGCCGCGTGCACGGCCTCTCGCGCGCTGGTGACCACCCGGGTCTCCACGATGGGCACGCCGTAGGCGGTCATCACGTCGCGGGCCTCGGGGTCGGTGAGGCGCGTGCGGTTCTCGTCCAGGGCCGCCCTGACCACCTCGCGCGCCTTCTGCGTGTCCGGGAAGAAGTCGCGCGGCAGGGAGTCCGGCGTCTCCATGAGCATTTCCTGGTTGCGCCGGTAGGCCACCATGTGCAGGAAGGCGTGCATGGCCTGGTCCGTGGTCTCGAAGGTGGGCACGCCCGCCTCCTGGAAGATGCGCCGCGCCTCGCGCGAGCGCTCCGCCCCGGTCCAGCAGGTGAGCACCGTGCGCTTGGTGCGCGCGGCTATCTCGGCCACGGCGCGCGCCGTGTCCTCCTCCTGCACCCCGGCGAAGGGCACGTGGGCCACGAGCACAGCGTGCACGTTCTTGTCCTTGATGAGCTGGGAGAGCGCGTCGGCGTAGACGCGCGCGTCCGCGTTGTAGGAGAGCACCACCGGGTTCTCGCCGGAGTGCGCCTTCTTGGCGGTCTGCTCCAGCGCGGCGGAGGTCTCGGGCAGCAGGCAGGCGAGCTCCGCCCCGCCCTTGAGGCAGCTGTCCGCGGCCATGAGCCCCACGGAGCGACCGTTGGTCAGCACGGCCATGGCGTCGCCCAAAAGCGGCTGGGAGCGGGCCAGGGTGCGCGCGCCGTCGAACAGGGAGTCGATGTCGCGCACGCGCACGATGCCTGCGCGCCGGAAGCCCACGTCGTAGATGGCGTCGGACTCGTCGTCCAGGCTGAAGAGGCAGGTCTCCTCGGAGAGCGCCTGCTCGAAGACGTCCTCGGGCTTCATCACCAGGAGCGGCTTGTTGCGGGCGCTGGCCCGGGCAGCGGACATGAAGCGCCGCGCGCCGGAAAGCGCCTCCACGTAGAGCAGGATGGAGCGCACGTTCTGGTCGGAGCCGAGCCAGTCGAGCACGTCCGCGAAGTCCACGTCCACCTGGTCGCCGATGGAGATGAAGTGCGAGAAGCCTATCTGGTTGGCGTGCGCCCAGTCGAGGACCATGGTGAAGAGCGAGTCCGACTGGGTGACGAAGGCGATGCGGCCGGGCTTGGCCTCGGTGTCGGAGAGGGAGGCGTTGAGCCCGGAGCCCGGCACCATGAGCCCCAGGCACCCCGGGCCGAGCACGCGGATGCCGTATTCCCCGGCCGCGGCGCGGATGTCCGCGCGCAGCGTCTCGCGCGCCTGGGCCGTGACGCCGCTGAGCCCCGGGCCGAGCAGCACGGCCCCGCGCGTGCCCTTGTCGCCCAGGCGGCGCAGAAGCCCCGGGGCCTGGGCCGCGGGCGCGCAGATGAGCGCCAGGTCCGGGGTCACGGGCAGCTCTTCCACGCTGCCGTAGGTCAGCACGCCCGAAACCGCCGTGGCCGTGCGCGTGACCGGCATGACCGGCCCCTTGAAGCCCCCGGAGATGAGGTTGCGCATGGCCAGGAAGCCCGCGCTGCCGGGCTCGTTGGAGGCGCCGATGACCGCGATGGAGCTCGGCTTGAAGAGGGCGTCGAGGTTGCTCAGGCTCATTGGCGCTCCTGCGGCCCCTGCGGGCCTGGCTCGTCCGGCTGCTGCGGCCGGGCGGTTGCGGCCGGGCGGATGCGACCGGCGGTTGCGACCGTTTACCGTTCACGGGCCGCTTTTCGACCGTTTACCAAAAAAAGCGCTGGAATGTAATTCCTCCTTCGGTATAGGCTTGACATTCGGAAACCTCTACCGGCCCCCCCGCCGCCCCGCGATGCGGCGCCCCGCACGGCGGCGCACCGGGAACAGGCCCCGGGCCGGGCTTTGGCCAGACAGAAATCCAGCGCGAGGTGTGGAATGAGTCAGGAAGAAAAGATCGAGAGCATGATGCACGAGCAGCGCCTTTTCGAACCGCCCGAGAAGGGGCGCGAGAACGCGTGGGTCGGCGGCGCGGCCGCGGCCGAGGCCCTGTACGAGAAGGCGGAGAAGGACCCCGAGGGCTTCTGGGCCGAACGCGGCCGCGAGCTCCTCGACTGGTTCGAGCCCTTCACCCGCACCCTGGACTACGATTTCCACAAGCCCGAGATCAAATGGTACGTGGGCGGCAAGCTGAACGTGGCCCACAACTGCCTCGACCGCCACCTGACGGACGGCCGCCGCAACAAGGCCGCGCTCGTCTGGCAGGGCGAGCCCGAGGAGGACGTGAAGGTCTACACCTACCAGATGCTGCACACCGAGGTCTGCCGCTTCGCCAACGTGCTGCGCAAGATGGGCGTGAAGAAGGGCGACAGCGTCTCCATCTACCTGCCCATGATCCCGGAGCTGGCCATCGCCATGCTCGCCTGCGCGCGCATCGGGGCCATGCACTCCGTGGTCTTCGCGGGCTTCTCCGCGCTCTCGCTGCAAAGCCGCGTGCACGACAGCTCCGCCAAGGTGCTGATCACGGCCGACGCCGTGCTGCGCGCGGGCCGCACCATTCCGCTGAAGCCCAACGCCGACGAGGCCCTGGCCACCTGCCCGAGCGTGGAGCAGTGCGTGGTGGTCCGCCGCGCGGGCAACGAGGTCAAGATGGTCGAGGGCCGCGACGTCTGGTGGCACGAGCTGATGGCCGCGGACGACGTGAAGGGCGAGTGCCCCTGCGAGCCCATGGACGCAGAGGACACCCTGTTCATCCTCTACACCTCCGGCTCCACGGGCAAGCCCAAGGGCGTGGTGCACACCACGGGCGGCTACCTGACCTACGCCGCGCACACCACCCAGCTGGTCTTCGACGTGCACGACGACGACGTCTACTGGTGCACCGCGGACTGCGGCTGGATCACCGGCCACTCCTACATCGTCTACGGCCCGCTCGCGCTCGGCGCCACCTCGCTCATGTTCGAGGGCGTGCCCTCGTGGCCCAAGCCCGACCGCTTCTGGCGCATCGTGGACAAGTTCAAGGTCAACATCTTCTACACCGCGCCCACGGTCATCCGCGCGCTCATGCGCGAAGGCGCGCAGTGGATCGACCCGCACGACCTTTCGAGCCTTCGCGTGCTCGGCAGCGTGGGCGAGCCCATCAACCCCGAGGCCTGGATGTGGTACCACGACCACGTGGGCAAGAAGAAGCTGCCCATCATGGACACCTGGTGGCAGACCGAGACCGGCGGCATCATGATCAGCGCCCTGCCGTACGCCACGACGCTGAAGCCCGGCTCGGCCACCAGGCCGCTGCCCGGCGTGGCCGCGGCCATCGTGCGCGCGGACGGCTCGGACGCGGGACCGGACGAGGGCGGCCACCTGGTCATCAAGCGGCCCTGGCCCGGCATGCTGCGCGGCGTCTTCGGCGACCCCGAGCGCTTCAAGAAGACCTACTTCGACCGCTTCGCGGGCATGTACGAGTCCGGCGACGGCGCGCGCATGGATTCCGAGGGCTACTTCTGGATCATGGGCCGCCTGGACGACGTGATCAACGTCTCCGGCCACCGCATGGGCACGGCCGAGATCGAGTCCGCCCTGGTGGCGCACGAGGCCGTGGCCGAGGCCGCGGTCGTGGGCATGCCCCACGAGATCAAGGGCCAGGGCATCTACGCCTACGTGACGCTGAAGGCGGGCGTGGACGAGTCCGAGGAGCTGCGCAAGGCGCTCAAGAACTGGGTGCGCCACGAGATCGGCCCCATCGCGAGCCCGGAGGTCATCCAGTTCGCGGACGGCCTGCCCAAGACCCGCTCGGGCAAGATCATGCGCCGCGTGCTGCGCAAGATCGCGGCGGGCTCCACCGGCGCCGAGGACTTCGGCGACACCTCGACCCTGGCCGATCCGTCGGTCATCCCGGATCTCATCGCGGGCAAGCAGAGCCTGGTCGGCTAGCGCCCGCGCACCGCATACGGCATCTCCACACCCACCATACGACGGCGGGGAGGAAGGGCGACCTTCCTCCCCGCCGATCTATCTTCCACTTGCCAGGTTTCCTGGAGCGGCATATCCATCGATAGATAGAATTCGAGGCCGACCCCCTGCTCCGGAGGGCTGCCTGGAATTCGGGTTCGTCCCCTTGCGGCGCATCTCCGCTCTCGGGAGCGCCGATGCGGGGGCGCACGATGTCCGGACCGCGCATCATCGGCACGCCGCGTCCCGGACAGGAGAGCTGGCATGGCGGACCAGGCCAGGGAAGGTTTGCTCTCGCCGTATCTGTGCCGCAGGCGCCTCGCCGCGGCGCGGCCCCATCTGCGGGGGCATGTGCTCGATTTTGGCTGCGGCGGAGGATCGCTCGCGCGTTTCGTGCCGCCGGAGCGGTACACCGGCGTGGACGTCGATGCCGAATCGCTGCGCAAGGCCAGGGCGAACTACCCGGCTCACGTCTTTTTCCCTGAAGCGCCGCCTCCGGACAAGCGGTTCGATACCATCGTCATGCTCGCCGTGATCGAGCACTTGGACGATCCGGCCGCGACCCTGCGCGATCTCGCGCAACGCATGACGGATGATCCCGCGGCCCGCCTGATCCTGACCACCCCCCATCCGGCCACGGGCCTGGTGCACACGCTTGGAGCCTCGGTCGGTCTCTTTTCGCGCCACGCCAGCGAGGAGCACGACGAACTGCTGGGGCGGCGGGCCCTGCGCTCGCTCGGCGCGGCCGCGGGCCTGCGGCTGGCCTCGTACGGGCGCTTTCTCTGCGGCGCCAACCAGCTTGCGGTCTTTTCGCGCCTCAGGAACTGAGCCGACTCAGACGTTTCTGGCCGTGCCACGCGCCGGGCGCCTTTGCCCGGCTCCGATCAGGCCCCGCCCCTTACGCCCGCGCCCGGCCCGGGTGGGCGGGGTCGGCGCAGACCGTCCCGGCCACGGCCGCGCGCGCCACGCGCTGGAAGTGCTGGCCCAGTATGGCCAGCTCCACGGCCACGGGCAGGGCGCGGCGCCTGGTCAGCGCCGTGCGCAGCATGAGCTTCCAGTAGGCGAAGCGGGCGCGCGAGAGCACGCCGATGCTCCAGGCGCTGCGCGTGAAGGCCCGCACGTCGCGCCAGGCGATGCGGCCGCGCGCCGTGGGGTTGTAGCCCGCGAGGAAGGTGTTGATGCGGCGGTAGTAATGCCTGGGCTCGTAGATCGTGGCCAGGATGCGGCGGTAGCCCTCGATCAGCTTCTCGCGGCCCATGCGCGGCACCACGTTGGTGTCGCCGTCCGTGTTGTCGCCGCTGGAGTCGCCCGCGATGCGGCCCTCGTCCTTCAGCCGCCGCCAGAGCCGGGTGCCCGGGATGGCGTTCAGCATGCCCACCATGGCCGTGACCACGCCGATCTCCTGGATGAAGCGGATCTGGCGCTCGAAGATGCCCTCGGTGTCGCTGTCGAAGCCCACGATGAAGCCGCCCATGACCTGCATGCCGTGCTGGTGGATGGCGCGCACCGCGGAGCGGAAGTCCACGCGCACGTTCTGCGCCTTGCCGCACTCCTTCAGGCTCTCCTCGGAGGGCGTCTCGATGCCGATGAAGACCTTGTGGAAGTTGGCCCGGCTCATGAGCTGCATCAGCTCCTCGTCCCCGGCCAGGTTGATGCTCGCCTCGGTCATGTAGCAGAAGGGGTGGCGGCGCTCGCGCTGCCACTCGGCCAGCCGGGCCAGGAACAGCTTCACCTGGGCCTTGTTGCCGATGAAGTTGTCGTCCACGATGAACACGCCGTCGCGCCAGCCCGCGTCGTAGAGCGCCTGCACCTCGCGCAGCATCTGCTCCGGCGACTTCACGCGCGGCCGCCTGCCGTACATCTGCACGATGGAGCAGAACTCGCAGTCGAAGGGGCAGCCGCGCGAGTACTGCACGGTCATGGAGACGTAGTCCCTGAAGCTGATGAGCTCCCAGGCGGGCAGGGGAGTCTCGCGGATGTCCGCGTGGCCCTCGGCCTCGTAAGTCGGCAGGGGGCTCCCCGCGCCGTCCTCTCCGAAGTCGCGCAGGAAGGCGGGCAGGGCGGTCTCGGCCTCGCCCAGCACCAGGTGGTCCGCCTCACGGAAGCGCTCCGGCTGCGCCGTGGGCGCGGGCCCGCCCATGACCACGCGCCTGCCCGCGGCCCGGGCGCGCGCGATGACCGTAAGCGCGCTCTTCGACTGCACCAGCATGGCGCTGACCATGACCACGTCGGCCCAGGCAATGTCCTCGTCCGTCAGTTCGCGGACGTTCAGGTCCACAAGCCGCTTCTCCCAGGCCCCGGGCAGCATGGCCGCGACCGTGAGCAGCCCGAGCGGCGGAAAGGCCGCCTTGCGGGCGATGAAGGGCATGATGTGGCGGAAGCTCCAGAAGGTGTCGGGGTACTCGGGGTAGACGAGAAGCACGTGCATGACTTTTTCTCCCTTATGCCCTCGTAGCCCCTTCCCCCACCTCCCGCAAGGGCCGCTGCGGCGCGGGAACTTCCGGTTCCCCCTCGGGCTCGGCGCACTCAGGGATCAGCCGCCAAAGCCGCGCGCCGCAGCGCTTCTCGGGATGCGGCCCTCTTCCCCTGGGCCGTGCCGCCTTCCGGCGTCCGCGCCGGGGGCCGGGCACGCTTTTCGGCCGCTTTTCGGCCGTGTCCGGGGTGCGTCCAGCGGCATGCCGGGGTCGGATACGGATGTTATTTATGCTGTTTCTGGCATAGGTATCTTTTCCCTGCGGATTGACGCCGGGCCTGACTCAAGATAGAGGCAGGGCATCCGGCGGCGAGCCCCGGAGGCGTTTTGACGCGCTTCGTTCCCCCAGGAGGCGTTCATGGCCAAATTGCTCTTCGTCTGCGCGGCCCTGGCCGCGGTGTTCGTGTTCCTCGGTTCGGCTTCCATCAAGGCCGCCGAGTTGCCCTCGCCGCGACAGAGCCCCATAATCGCAAGCATCGACACCACTGCGGCGCTTCCCCTTCCGGAAGCGCCGCAGTGCGTTTCGGTGAGCTCGCTGGACCGGGAGCAGTGCTACCACCGCTCACCGGCCACGCGCAGAACCGTCGAGCAGACCGCCGCCGTGGGCACGTCCTCAGCGTCCAAGCATTCCAAGCATTCCAAGAAGTCCGCCAAGTCGTCCAAGGCTTCCAAGAAGAAGAGCAAGCACATCGTGCTCGGCATGTGCCAGCCGCAGTGCATCCCCTACACCCGCTGCCGCTCCGGCGTGGACACCTGCCGCCTGGGCAACACGAGCCCGGTGCAGTGGTACATGTGCGAGCACAAGTCCGGCCGCACCCAGGCCCTGCCCGAGCCCGGCTCCGTGCTCGTGCTGGCCGCCAACGCGCGGCGCGGCATGCCCACCGGCCACACCCTCTACGTCGAGGAAGTCTGCACCGACGGCGACGGCACCTACACCCTGCGCCTCAGCCACACCAACTTCGACCGCGCCTGCTCCGCGGACATAGACGCCAAGGTCCGCTACGACCCCCGCACCATGCGCACCGAGTTCCTCACCGGCCCCTGGGCCCCCTGGGCCAAGAGCCTCACCGCGCTCGGCTTCATCGTCGACTAGCCCGCGGCCTCGCCGCGCAAAAAGCCGGGCCCCCGCGCA